>JAGNUI010000080.1 GCA_017987065.1 Arenimonas sp. | reverse complement strand
GCACCACACCAAGTTCTTGGCCTTTATACAACAGGGCGAATTCGGAACCATCGGCTTTGATTAAACGCGCCTGCCATTCGGCCTCGCCATCGATGGCGAAGCGCTCAACCGGCGTCCAGCAACCCATCGCCAAAACCTCGGCTAAAGCGGCTTCTTCACCATTAACAATCAGCATGCCATCGCTCGGTACAATGCGCACGAGATGATGAAACTGGCGTTGAATCGCCGCTAAATCGGGGAATATATCGGCGTGATCAAATTCAAGATTATTTAAAATTGCCACGCGTGGGCCATAATGCACAAATTTAGAACGCTTGTCGAAAAATGCGGTGTCGTATTCATCAGCTTCAACAACAAATTCTTTGCCGGAACCGATACGCGCCGAGACGCCAAAATTCTCAGGCACACCGCCCACTAAAAAGCCCGGATTACGCCCCGCTGCTTCCAGTAAAAACGCAAGTATAGAAGTGGTGGTGGTTTTTCCGTGCGTACCCGCTACCGCCAATGTGTGGCGATTTGGCAATACATTTTCGGCCAGCCATTGCGCACCTGAGCGATAATTCAGCTGTTGATTCAACACAAACTCGACGGCTTCATTGCCACGCGACAAAGCATTGCCAACTACCACGCAGTCGGTATCAATGGCGATATCGTTGGCTTGATAGCCGGAATACAGTGAAATACCCAATTGCTCAAGTTGCGTGGACATCGGCGGATAGACATTGGCATCGGAACCTTGCACACGATGACCCAACTCACGCGCCAAAGCCGCCACGCCGCCCATAAATGTGCCGCAGATACCCAAAATATGCAGATTCATAGCGATTCGCTTAGCCGATGTCTGGCGACCCAGCCAAGGCTTCGGTGATGCGGGTGAATACTTCATCGAGGCTACCGACGCCATTTAAGTGCGCAAGCTTGCCTTGATTACGATAGAAATCAACCACCGGTGCTGTTTGACTTTGATACACGCCTAAGCGTTTGCGAACGGCATCTGGGCTATCATCAGCACGCCCTTCAGCTTGCGCGCGCCCTGCTAAACGGCTCACCAAAATTTCAGTATCCACATCTAACTGCACAGCAATATCAACAGGCTGCTTGAGTTTAGACAGCAAGACAGCCAAGGCGTTAGCTTGCGCCAGATTACGTGGATAACCATCGAGTATGAAGCCATTACTGGTGTCGGGCTTCAACAAACGATCTTCCAACATGCCTAAGACAACATCGTCAGAGACCAATCCGCCGGCTTCCATCACACTTTTAGCCTGCAAGCCCAGTGGCGTTTCTGCCTTAACGGCAGCGCGCAACAGTTCGCCCGTTGAAATATGCGGGACATTTAAGTATTCAGTTAAGCGTGTTGCTTGGGTGCCTTTACCCGAGCCGGGTGCACCAAGTAAGACCAATCGCATAAAACCCCAAAAATTAAAATTTAAAAATAATGATGCCGCGTCAATCTGTTAAATAGTTAACAACAGCAAAAATTTGCCATAATGTAACCCTAACCGTTGCCGCCAATTTAGTCAATTTTAAAGGATATTTATGTCAAAAGGCAGATTACTTTACGCCCAATCTGGTGGTGTTACCGCTGTCATCAATGCCAGCGCAAGTGCTGTTCTAGCCAGAGCTCGGGCGAAAAAAATTCCCGTATTAGCCGGCAAGAATGGAATTTTAGGTATTTTGCGCGAACAACTGTTCGACACCGAATCACTATCTGCCAGTGAAATCAAAGCATTAGCGCATACGCCCGGCGGCGCTTTCGGCTCATGCCGCTATAAATTAAAATCATTGGAACAAGATTTTGCGCAATATCAACGACTGCTCGATGTCTTTAAAGCACACGATATTCGTTATTTCTTATACAACGGTGGCAACGATTCAGCCGATACCGCTTTGAAAATATCGCAGCTCGCCGAACAATCTGGCTATCAACTGACTTGTATTGCCGTGCCAAAAACAGTTGATAACGACTTAGTAATCACCGATTGCTGTCCAGGTTTTGGTTCTGCGGCGCGTTATACCGCTGTCTCGGTTATGGAAGCAGCGATTGACGTGGAAGCTATGGCCGAAACCTCAACCAAAGTATTTGTTTACGAAGTGATGGGAAGACACGCGGGCTGGTTAGCTGCCGCTGCCGGCTTAGCGGGCGAAACGGTTAAAGATGCACCGCATATTATTTTATTCCCAGAACGCGCCTTCAATAAAGCGGCGTTCATGGCAAAAGTGCAAGAAACCGTCGCAAAAGTAGGCTATTGCGTGGTGGTGGTTTCTGAAGGTGTTAAAACAGAAGATGGCAAATTTTTAGCGCAAGCCGAAGGCAGTGTGGATGCCTTTGGACACAGTCAATTGGGTGGCGCAGCCCCTATGCTCGCCGGCATGGTGAAAGATGAATTGGGCTATAAAGTGCATTGGGCAGTACCCGACTACATGCAGCGTTCAGGCCGTCACTTGGCTTCACAAACCGATTTAGATCAAGCCATGGCCGTGGGCAGAGCCGCCGTTGATTTAGCATTAGCTGGCAATAATGGCGTATTACCGGCCATCATTCGCACCAGCGACGAACCTTATGCATGGCATATTGATGCCGTGCCATTAAGCATGGTGGCCAATCACGAAAAGAAAATGCCCGATAATTTCATCCGTAAAGATGGCTTTGGCATAACCCCCGCCTGCCGTCGTTACCTATCGCCATTGATTCAAGGCCAAGCACCGGTGCCACTGGGCAAAAACGGCCTACCCATTCACTTCAAACCTAAATTGCCACTGGTAAAGAAAAAATTGAAGGCGTGGGTGAAGTAAAACCATAGGGCGTGCCTTGGTCCCTGAGCTTGTCGAAGGGTGGCGCGCCGCAAAAAAAAGGGCGAATAATCATTCGCCCTTATGTTTTGGTTTACGGAGTCGCAGCAGCGGGTGCCGCTGCAACAATTGGAATTGCCTCGCGAATTTTTGCTACAACCGCATCAATTTGCGCCTCGAATTGCGGTCTTAGGCTCAACCAAGCGGCATAATTGTCTTTATCCGCGTCCTTGCCTTCAAGTGGAACAGCAACGGCGCCAGCATCTGCTAAGGTAAATGTTAGTCCTGCCATGTCGCCAGCTTTTTGCCCAGTCCAAGTCAGTCCGGTCAATTTGACCGACATTTCATGGATACGAAAATCTTTACGAGTATTGACTAAGAACACATTGACCTGCGCAACAGCATCCACACCTAACTTTTCACGCACTTGTGGGGAAAACGTTTTGTCGGAGAAACTAAACGTTTCCAGTGGCCGGTATTTATAACTTCCAGCTGGCACGGAATAATAGCCGAAATAATATTCAGCGCCCCAGCGACCTTCCTGCACTTTCTTTTTATTTTTATCTTCCACAGTATTACCAGTCACGCTTTGGTAAAACGCTGATGAAGTGACCTCGTCACCGGCATAGACTTTCATGTTGGGTATGTTCTTAAACCTTTCCGATACGATTTGGGCAATATCGGCGGCAATACGTTTAGCATCTTCAGGTGTTAAATGCTCCTCAAGTGGCTCACGCGCGGCAGTATCAACTCCACCAAGACCTCCTAGGCTGAGCGCTCCAGCTAGTAAACCAGACGCCACTTTCTTACCCGTGTGGCCTTCGCCACTAATTAAAGTTAAGCGCTCTAAATGAACACCCACATCAACATTGACCGCACCCAAAGCTATAGAGCGCACAGGTACGGCTGTTTTGGTTTTATAGACATTGCCAGCCTCTTTCCAAGCTGGCGCGCCCTTGGCAAGCGCTGCCATGCTAATAGTGCTAGCGAGTAACAACAGAATGACTTTACGCATAGATTCCCCTAATTTCTAATAATGTGATAAACATCACACTTTGAACTTCAAGCATGACAAGTATTTTAATATTTAGCAAGTTCAAAACAATAACTTAGAGTGATTATCCACCCAAAGCGATAGCTCATGGCATCGCAATTGGATTTTTTTCTATTCAGCCCTAGTTAAGTTTGCCAAGCTCTGACATACTCTTGTTACAACGGCATAGACCGTTTAATTCGTCATAATTTCGGGAGTTGTGGAATGTTTGCGCAATATGGTTTGGAACTCGCTTTGGCCTGTGCGGCCTTGGCAATTATTTATGGTCTGTATACGACCAGCTGGATTATTAAACAAGATGCCGGCAATGCTCGCATGCAAGAAATTGCAGCCGCCATTCAAGAAGGCGCTGGAGCTTACTTACGTCGCCAGTACGCAACGATTACTATAGTTGGCGTTATTTTGTTCTTTATTATTGGTTTTGCTATTGGCTGGCCAACCGCGATAGGCTTTGCCATTGGCGCCGTGCTTTCAGGCCTTGCTGGGTTTATTGGCATGTTTGTATCTGTGCGTGCCAACGTTCGTACCGCGCAAGCAGCCACTAAGGGGCTCAATGAGGCCTTGAATGTGAGCTTTAAAGGTGGCGCCATAACCGGCATGCTGGTTGTTGGCTTAGGTCTTTTTGGTGTGGCTGGCTATTTCATGTTGGTAAAAGCTGCGGGCGTTCTAACTGCTGATTCGGTCAATGCGGCTATGCAGCCGATGATTGGATTGGCGTTTGGTAGTTCACTCATTTCAATTTTTGCCCGTTTAGGTGGCGGTATTTTCACTAAAGGCGCCGACGTTGGTGCGGATTTAGTGGGCAAAGTTGAAGCCGGAATCCCGGAAGATGACCCACGCAACCCGGCCGTTATCGCTGATAACGTGGGTGATAACGTGGGCGACTGTGCCGGCATGGCTGCCGATTTATTCGAAACCTATGCGGTTACGGTGATTGCTGCCATGCTTGTGGCTGGCATTTACTTCAGCGAATTCGGCGCCAACGGTGTTATTTATCCGATTGTGCTTGGATCCGTGTCGATTATTGCCTCAATTATTGGTTCATTCTTCGTGAAAGCCCGCGAGGGCGGCAAAATCATGAATGCACTGTATCGTGGTTTAGGTGTTTCTGGCTTGTTAGCCGCAATTGCATTTTGGTTCGTAACCGACTCAATGTTTAGCGCAGAACATTCCAATGGTATTTTCTGGTGCGCCTTGATTGGCTTAGCGCTAACCGCTGCTTTAGTGGTTATCACTGAATATTACACCGCCACCGAATTTGCTCCAGTGCAAGATGTGGCCAAAGCTTCAGAAACCGGCCATGGTACCAATGTGATTGCTGGCTTAGCCGTTTCCATGAAATCCACTGCCGCACCGGTTCTGGTGGTCGCGGCGGCAATTTATGGTTGCTACAATTTGTCTGGCTTATACGGCATTGCCATTGCGGCTACTTCGATGCTTTCGATGGCTGGCATGATTGTTGCTTTGGATGCCTATGGCCCCATTACCGACAATGCCGGTGGCATTGCAGAAATGAGCGGTATGGATAAAGAAGTTCGCAAAACCACGGATGCCTTAGATGCGGTGGGTAACACCACCAAAGCGGTCACTAAAGGTTATGCCATTGGTTCAGCTGGTTTAGCGGCGTTGGTGTTGTTCGCCGATTACGCACATAAATTAGCCGCACGTGGCGATGGCTTTGAAGCGGTCAATTTCTCTATCGAAAATCCGAATGTAGTGATTGGCTTGCTGATTGGCGGCATGATCCCTTATTTGTTCGGTGCTATGGCGATGCAAGCGGTCGGTCGTGCGGCGGGTGCTGTGGTTGAGGAAGTTCGTCGTCAGTTCCGTGAAATTCCAGGCATTATGGAAGGCACCGGTAAACCACAATACGATAAAGCCGTGGATTTACTGACCAAATCGGCTATTCGTGAAATGATTGTGCCTTCAATGTTGCCATTAGCTATTCCATTGATTGTTGGCTTAACACTAGGCGCCGATGCTTTAGGTGGTTTACTGATGGGCACCATTGTTACCGGCATGTTCTTGGCCATCTCCATGTGCACCGGTGGTGGCGCTTGGGATAACGCTAAAAAATATATTGAAGAAGGTCATCACGGCGGCAAAGGTTCTGAAGCGCATAAAGCGGCAGTCACCGGCGACACCGTTGGCGACCCCTACAAAGATACCGCGGGCCCTGCCATTAACCCCTTGATCAAAATCATCAATATTGTGGCCTTGTTGTTGATTCCATTCTTGGCATAATACCTGTTCTTTGCAAAACAAAACCCTGCTTCGGCGGGGTTTTTTGTTTAAATAGTGTTGTAAATAGGCACCAAAAATACGCGATACTGAGCATATGACAGAAAATGCATTTAATCATGCCGGATAGAAACCCAGAGACGCCACCGAAACTCTTTGATGCCTTATTACGACATCTGGACAGCTATTCTGGACGTCAAATACAGCTAAGTGACCTGCTCATTGTGATTGGCGACCGGGGATTTGGCCTAGCTTTTATGCTGTTTGGATTACTAGCGGCCATATTGCCCACCGGCTTATGTTCCATGATGAGCTTGCCTATTATTTTATTTGCCTTTCAATTACTCATTGGTCAAGAACGCCCCA
>JAGNUI010000079.1 GCA_017987065.1 Arenimonas sp. | reverse complement strand
ATCCAAGCACCGGTGAAGTGATTGGCCGTGTTTTTGCATCAAGCCAAAGTGACTACGAAACCATTGTGGAGCGCGCCCAAGCTGCTTTTAAAGTTTGGCGTGTTACGCCTGCGCCTCGTCGCGGTGAAGCTATTCGCCTTTGCGCAGAAGCGCTGCGTGTTCACAAAGATGCGCTGGGCTCTTTAGTGGCCTTAGAAATGGGCAAAATCAAGCCAGAAGGCGATGGCGAAGTGCAAGAAATGATTGATATTGCTGATTTCGCTGTCGGTTTGTCACGCCAGTTGTATGGCATCACCATGCCGTCTGAGCGCCCTGGTCATCGTATGTACGAGCAATACCATCCACTTGGCTTGGTTGGCATTATCTCGGCCTTTAACTTCCCAGTTGCGGTTTGGGCTTGGAACGCTTTTTTAGCCGGCGTGTGCGGCGACATCTGCATTTGGAAACCATCGCCAAAAACCCCTTTTTCAGCCATTGCCTCGATGAAAATATGCAACGAAGCGCTCAACAAAGCCGGCTTTCCTGATATTTTCTTTTTGTTCAATGACGGTGGCACTGAAATTGCCCAGAACTTTGTTGATGACAAACGCATCCCCTTAATCAGCTTCACCGGTTCTACCCATGTTGGCCGTATGGTGGGTGAACGTGTGGCACAACGCATGGGTCGCAGTTTGCTTGAATTAGGCGGCAATAACGCCATTATTGTGGATGAAAGTGCTGATTTAAAACTTGCCATCCCAGCCATTGTGTTTGGCGCAGTCGGCACGGCTGGTCAGCGTTGCACCACAACGCGTCGCCTGTTCGTGCATGAAAAAATTTACGACACGGTTATCGGCAAGCTCGTTACTGCGTATAAGCAAGTGGAAACCAAAATTGGCGATCCAACCTTGGCCAGCACATTGATGGGCCCACTGAACTCACAAGAATCTGTGCACCAATTCCTTAATGCCATAGAAAAAGCCAAAGCATCGGGTGGCCAGGTATTAACCGGCGGTAGTGCGGTGGAAGGTCGTGGCAATTTTGTCTTGCCAACCATCATCAGCCATATCAACAACACGGATGCCGTGGTACAAGCTGAAACATTTGCACCCATTTTGTACGTCATGAAATTCAGCAACCTTGATGAAGCCATCGACATGCAAAACGATGTGCCACAAGGTTTATCTTCTGCCATTTTCACGGAAAGTCTGAAAGCCTCTGAAGCCTTTTTAACGGCGGCGGGTTCTGATTGCGGTATTGCAAACGTTAATATCGGCACCTCTGGCGCTGAAATTGGTGGCGCTTTCGGCGGTGAAAAAGAAACCGGCGGTGGTCGCGAATCGGGATCTGATGCGTGGAAAGTGTATATGCGTCGCCAAACCAACACCATTAACTACTCTGATGCGCTGCCATTGGCTCAGGGAATTAAATTCGACTTTTAATTTTTATGTATGCATTAGCACGCCCATTATTGTTTTGCTTGGATGCAGAACGCGCTCATGAGCTCGGCTTAGCCGGGCTCGAAGCCGCCTATCGTACTGGTTTAAATCCACTTCTGGCTTCAAAGCCTAGACCATTGCCCACCAAAGCTTTTGGTATTGAATTTCCCAATCCGGTCGGTTGTGCTGCGGGGCTGGATAAAAACGGCGCGCACATCGATGCTCTCATGTCGATGGGATTTGGTTTTGTTGAAATTGGCACCGTAACGCCACAACCGCAAGCGGGCAATCCAAAACCTCGGATGTTTCGTCTCAAAGAACAAGAAGCGATTATCAACCGACTCGGTTTTAATAATCTTGGTGTTGATGCGTTGGTTAAAAATGTTGAGCGCTCAAAACGCGAAGGCATCCTTGGCATTAACATCGGCAAAAATAAAGACACCCCTAATGAAAACGCAGTTGATGATTATATTTACTGCATGGAACGTGTCTACGATTTAGCCGATTACATCACCGTTAATATTTCCTCGCCTAACACACAAGGCTTGCGTGATTTACAACAGCAAGAAACATTGCGCGCCCTCATCAACGATTTGCGTATTGCTCAGGAAGATCTGGCCAGCGTGCGCGGCCATCGGGTGCCCATGCTGATTAAAATCGCGCCAGATTTAAGCGAAGCTGAGCTCGATGGCATGACGGAAGTATTTAACGCCGCCAAAATCGATGGTGTGATTGCTGGCAATACTACCGTTGATCGCACCATGCTTGGCAAGCACCCCCTAGCTGGGCAAGTGGGCGGCTTATCTGGCAAACCTTTGTATGAGAAATCAACCACTACCCTACGCCGCTTGCGGCTGCGTCTAGACAACAATATTCCCATTATTGGTGTCGGTGGTATTTCTTCAGGAGCAGATGCTGTTGGTAAAGTTTCAGCCGGCGCACAACTGGTTCAAATCTATACCGGCTTTATTTATCATGGCCCAGAGCTGATTCGAAATTGTGTCACTGCACTACGCCGTCGCAAGGAAGGCGTCGCCTAATGCGTCACTTGCACTGGGCCGAAGATGTTTCTTTAGCCGGGCGCAATACGTTCCACTTGCAAGCCAAAGCGATGGCGATGTGTGATCTGACCCAGCTTGACGACATGCAACAGGTTTTTGATTTGGCCGAAGCCAAACAGTTGCCCGTTTTAGTCATTGGTGAAGGTAGCAATATTTTATTGGCTGACGATTATCCGGGCTTAGTGCTTTGCATCACCGCTAATCAATGCAGCATTCTCGAGCACAATAACGAACAAGCACTCATTCGTGCGGAGGCTGGCATGCTCTGGAACGATCTTGTGCATTGGACACTCGCCCGTGGTTGGAATGGTCTTGAAAACATGGCCTTGATTCCCGGTACGGTTGGCGCCTGCCCTATTCAAAACATTGGTGCTTATGGTGTTGAAGTGTCAGAGTTTATCGAAACGGTCGAAGCCTATCATCGAATGACCGGGCGCGTAAAAAGGCTTAGTAATATCGACTGCGAATTTGCATATCGCGACAGTATTTTCAAACAACAGCGCGACGAATGGGTGATTACTGCCGTTGAATTTCGCCTGCATAAAAACCATCCTTTGAAAATGAATTACGCCGGTGTTCCTGAAGAATTAGCCGGCATGGGAATTGCTGAACCCAAAGCCGTCCATCTGGCAGAAGCGATTAGCCGCATTCGCAGTCGAAAACTGCCGAACCCAGCATTATTAGGCAATGCCGGTAGTTTCTTCAAGAACCCAATTGTTAGCAATTCTTTTGCTGAGGCATTGAAATTAAGCCATCCGAACGCACCCGTGTTTGCATTTGGTGATGACCAACATAAAAAGATTTCTGCGGCTTGGTTGATTGAGCAGGCCGGCTGGAAAGGTTTTCGGCAAGGCGATGCCGGCATCGCCGAACAACACGCCTTGGTGTTGGTTAATTATGGCCTGGCCACTGGTCAGCAACTTTTAGAGCTTGCCCGACAAGTTGTTGCTTCTGTATCGGATAATTTCGGCATTACGCTTGAGCCCGAACCACGTATTATTGGTGCTGATTTTTGATTCCTGATAAAAACCAGCATCCCACTGCACGCGCCGTGACGTTAATGGTGTTCAGCACGGTGTTGTTTGGTTTGATGGCGGTTTGTATTCGTCTCGCCTCTAAGCAGCAACATGCTTTCGAAATTGCATTTTTTCGCAATTTATTTGGTTTAGTGTTTACCCTGCCATTACTTTGGCAACACGGGCTAGGCATTCTTAAAACTGAAAAACTTCCCCTGTATTTATTTCGATGCTTTATCGGCACCATTGGCATGATGTCTGGCTTTTGGGCACTGGTGCATCTGCCACTGGCACAAGCCGTTGCAATCGCATATTCAACACCGCTATTCGTAACCATTGGTGCGGTTTGGGTGCTGGGCGAAGTGGTTCGAGTGCGAAGGTGGGCTGCTGTGGTTATTGGCTTTATTGGCGTCATCATTTTGCTCAGGCCTGGCACCGACACCTTTACCGGCGCCAGCTTGGTGGCTTTATTGGCAGCGTTAATGAGCGCAAGCGTTGCCATTTCAATCAAATTTCTAGCGCGCACGGAAAAACCTGATTCCATCGTCATCTTCACCACCCTACTATGGGTGCCAATGTCTTTGATACCGGCCCTAATGGTCTGGCAAACGCCCACCGGCATCACTTGGTTGTGGTTGGTGCTGTGTGGTTTATTTGGTACAAGTGCTCATATGTGCTGGACTCGCGCCTTACAACTAGGCGACGCCTCGATGTTGACGCCGATTAGCTTTTTGCAAGTCTTGGTGGTTGGCGCTTTTGGGTATTGGTTGTTTGATGAAGCAATCGACCGCTATACCTTTATTGGCGCGTTAATCATCTTTGCTTCTAATATTTATATTGCGCACCGCGAAATCAAATTGGCTAAACCCAGCGCTACCGAACCAGTTATTGCTTAGAAAGCTAAGAAACGCAGATTTTTCAAATCTGTTTTCGGTTAAACTTTAAAGATTGCATCTGGAGAAATTCATGGGAACCATCATTTTTTTTAGTTTACTCGCGGTCATTATTATTTGGGCCGTTATGGCCTACAACAGCTTAGTAAATCTGAAGCATAACGTATCCAAAGCGTGGGCAAATATTGATGTGTTGCTCAAACAACGACATGAAGAATTGCCAAAATTAATTGAAGTTTGCAAACAATACACGCAGTTTGAACAATCCACTTTAGAAAAAGTGATGCAGGCCAGATCTGCTGTATTCAATGCTAGCCAGAGCCGTAACCTTGAAGCCTTAGGCTCAGCAGAAAGTCAGTTACGAAGTGGCTTAGGCCAAATCAATGCCGTGGCTGAAGCTTATCCGGAATTAAAAGCCAATGAGAACTTCCAACACTTGTTAGGACGAATCAGCGGTTTGGAAAATACCATTGCCGATCGCCGCGAATTCTATAATGATTCTGTCAATATCAACAACATTCGCATCGAACATTTCCCTGACACCATCATTGCTCGATTGTTCGGCTTTGGGCCCTTCAATTTACTGAAATTTAGCAGCGCACAAACGGCTGACGTTGACGTCTCGAAATTGTTCAAGTCTTGACTCAATAAAGATGGCTTCTTGGTCCAATGTCGGCTTGAATGTCAACATTAACTCACAGCTGTTATGGGGTGAAACAGTTTATGCAGCAGCGAGCGCCTTTGCAATTTTCTTTTCATTGAACTCCGAACAAGCCTATATTGCACTTGCCGCCGCAGGTTTGAGTTTATGGGCATGGGCACGGAGCCGAAAAAAATACCGCGGCATAGCCGATATGCCAACAGCCAAACTGTTGTCTGCCTCACAAGGTCATGTGGGGCTATCCGGCATCGGCGAGGCCATGCCTGAATACCCGTTAGTCAGCCCATTAACCAGCCTGCCCTGTCTTTGGTTTGATTATAAAGTTGAAAAAGGCCATGGTAAAAACCGGAGCATCATTCAGCAAGAAACGAGCGAATCGCCTTTTGCTATTAAAGAAAATAATCTGCAAGTAATGGTTTTGCCAGAGGGCGCCTTGGTTATTTCAAAACATCAGCAAACATGGCAGCGCGGTGATGAGACATATACCGAATCGGTATTACTTAGAGATGAAAGCTTGTTTATTCTCGGTGAATACGTGCACGATTGGGTTGAATCAAATGGCAACAGTGTCGATAAACAAGTGGGGGCGCTTTTGCAGGAATGGAAAAGCGATCAAAACGAGCTTAAAACGAGATTCGATAATGATTCAGATGGAACCATTGATAGTGGCGAATGGGAAGCGGCAAGAAAACGTGCACAACACGATGTGTTAAGTGGCAAATTCATACCGCAAAGCACCGCCAAACAATGCATTCGCAAACCAAAATCCGGCGAGCTTTTCATCATCTCTAATTATTCCGCGCAACATTTGGCGGCTCGCTTTCGACGATGGTCGTGGCTGCATCTGTTCATTTTCTGCGTGGCACTATTTGCCGTATCGCGTTGATATAAGCTCGCATGACTTTATACGATCTATTAGATGCAATAGCGGATTCCTTTAATCCGGGCTTGGGGATGATTGCCATGGCTCAGCTTTTACGCATCAGTGTGCATCGGCAGTGGCAGCGCGCAGGCATTTACTTGGCCACGCTATTGGCTTTAACCACAGTCATCTACGGATTGATGGTCGTTGATCGAAACTTGTTTGATTTCCCTTACAGTACACACAGTGCCTTTGCTGCCTGTTTCTGCACATTGCACGCCGCATACATGCCACGATTTAAATTACTATGGATGGGGCTTCTGGTCTGCTACCTTGGCTTGATTTTATTCCAAGGCTATCACTCATGGCTCGATATTGCCGTGACACTGATACTGGTTATGCCTTTTATCGCAATCATCTTTAAACTGTTGAAACCATCTCGCGCACTGAGTTATCAGCAATAACGCAGAGAGAATCAGTTCTTGGCACGGTATTTGTTGGCCACATATTGATCTATGATTGCTACGAATTCCTGAGCAATATTCTCGCCACGCAAGGTCATTTTCTTTTCACCATCAATAAACACTGGAGCAGCTGGCGATTCACCGGTGCCAGGCAACGAAATACCAATATCAGCGTGTTTCGATT
>JAGNUI010000078.1 GCA_017987065.1 Arenimonas sp. | reverse complement strand
CGTTGCATGGTTTCTTTCAATTCAATATTAATCATATCGGTGGTTAATATGATTGGCGCGTCAATATGCGCTAAACCAGCTATGGCAACATTTTTAAATAGCATTGAGATCTCAATAGAACGGCTAAGCCGCTAGAACGGGTAAATCCCCAAGACGCCTATTTTGCCATAACAAAGCCTTTTACGGCTACCTAAACCGTAGCAACACGCTTCGCAAACCATCAAATGCGAGCACCACAGCCGTTATCACTAACGCCAATGCCCAGGTCAGGGTTGCACTCGGTATCGTATTCCAAATAGTGGAAAGCGCCATTTTCAAGCTGACAAAGGCATTGCTAAGCCCCAGTGGCGCTAACCAAACACCCACACTAACACCCATTACAAATACCAAACTGGGCAAAATCCATAACCACTTAAGCCCTTTTTCCGAGTGCGTAGGTTGCCATTTTTGCAAAATGCTGGATGGAATTGGCGGATAATCCTGCGTTGCAAGCGCCTTTTGAATCAAGCGATCGAATGAATTAGAGCTGGGCATAACTGGCCTCCATATGGGCGAGTGCTATTTTTAAGCGATTTCGACCTCGGTTTAAATGCGATTTAACCGTGCCTTCTGGGCAATCGAGCATGTTAGCGATTTCAGCTATGGCCAAACCATCGCGATAATGCAGGCTCAACACCGTTCTTGGCAGGCTCGGTAATTGCTCAATGGCAGCGTATAAGGCCTGCATTTGTTCTTCTTCAGCATGTGACGATTGCACGTCTTCACTGGAGCCAATGTGCTCAAACGCCAGTTCCGGCTCAAAATCACTCGGGATATCCAAGCGTAATTTGCGTTTTTGCGCCATCCGTAGCGCCACTGAAAACGCCACGCGACCAATCCATGTGGCAAGGGCACTTTCACCACGATATTGCTTAAGACTTTGGTGCACCCGCAAAAAAACCTCCTGACTGCAATCTTCCGCTTCTTGCCGATGCTGCAACATCCGCCATGCCATGTGCCAAACCAAGCGCTGGTGATTCTTAACAATTTCGGCAAACGCCTGTGCATTGCCGGCCAGCACGCGCTGAGACAGTTCCAGATCTTTTTGCCAGGCTGTATTAATTTCTACCATTAAGCTATTAGATACCAAGACTGGGAAATAGGTTGCAACTTAACAATGCTGATGATTTATTCCATCATTCACATTTAAGCAAAACAGCGTTAGTATCAATTGGTATGTACGAACACAAATCCCAGCAACCGATTACACGCCCTCAATTCGCCAAACGCGTCTTAGTTCACGTAGGCGCTGCTTTTTTTCTTTTGCTGGTGTCTATTGGTATTGGCATTGCAGGCTATATGGGCTTGGAAAACCAATTATTTACCGATGCGTTCGAAAATAGTGCCATGTTGTTGGGCGGTATGGGACAAGTGAGCAATCCAGTGACTGATGCCGGTAAAATATTTGCTGGTCTTTATGCACTTTATGCTGGCTTAGTGTTCATATTGTCAACGGTTCTAATCGTCACGCCGGTCGCGCATCGCATATTCCACAAACTGCAATGGGATACCGATCTTTAAGCTTTTCCTGTAACTGTCAAGTTTTTGTGTATTAAAAGGAAGCCCGTATGACTGAAAACAAAACCCAAGCTACTACCGCCAGTGTTGATGATTACATTGCCGCCATTGCCGATGAACTCAAACGCAAAGACACGCAAACATTGCTAGACCTACTCAAAAAAATAACCGGCGATACGCCCGTATTGTGGGGCGATGGCATTATTGGCTTTGGCAGTTATCACTATCAATACGAAAGTGGCCGTGAAGGCGATATGCCATTGATTGGCTTTTCGCCCAGAAAACGCGAGTTTGCCGTGTATATCATGTCGGGTTTTGAGCAACTAAAAGCGCATTTAAACAAACTCGGCAAACATAAGACGGGTAAATCCTGTTTATACATCAAGCGTCTTTCCGATATAAACATCAACGCCCTTAGCGAATTGATGAAAGAATCGGTAGCCATCATAAAATCTGAGCAACATTCATAAAGACTGCAACCTTTTCTGAGTAACCTGTCTCTATCTCAGTAAGCGCTCATGTCGAGGGCATTATTAGGAGACTGCTATGGCAGGTGAAGTTTTTATTGTATTGATTATATTTGCAGCACTGGTGATGATTGTGCGGGCCTCGGTTGATGGCATTGTCCGCGCTAAAGCGCTGAAGTCTGACGCAGCGGCCGCCGAAGTTATTAAAGCCTTGTCTCAGACTGGCACGCCATACCACCTGACCGCTTTGAAATGGGGCTTAGCTTTAGGCAGCTTAGGACTAGGCTTTTTGCTGATAGAAGTATTAAAACTACAACCCGATCAGCCTGGTACCTGGGGCGTCATCACGTTGTCGATTGCCGCTGGTCTGTTGGCCTATTACGGGGTTGCCAAAAAGCAGTTGAAATAAATCCCCCTGCGCAATGCGCTTTCCCCCTTTCATGAAAGGGGGGGGTTATGGGGGATTTTTACCCCCTACTTAACCGGATTGCCGTCTTTATCGAGCAAGGTGACTGGGCCAAGATTTAAAGCGATCACTTTATCTTTTATTTTTGCAAAATCGCCCACCACCACAATCGTTAGGTTATTGGGCTGGATGGTTTTTGCAGCGGCATTGACCTGTTCCAAGTTCAGGTTAGAAATCAAATTGGCACGCTGCTTTTGATAATCATCGGGTCTGTTGTAGCGGACATTGCTAGCAATTGAGCCGAGCACCGCGCCTGCGGTTTCATACGAACCCGGTAAACTACGGATTTCGGTGGCCTTGATTTTATCCAATTCCAACGTGGTGGCCGGCGCAGTTCCTTTCGAATAAGTATCAATCTCTCGCAACAGTTCTTGCAAAGATTCGGTGGTTTTATCAATTTGCACGGCAGCTTGGGCTGTCCATAAGCGCTGACCAATAGCGCCACCAACGCCGGAATAGGAACCGTAAGCCCAATGTTTGTTCTCACGCAAATTCATATTCAAGCGCGAGCTGAACTCGCCACCCAGCACGGCGTTGGCAATTTCAAATTCTGTAGCATTTTCGTTCATGCTAGAGGGCACCAGTTGTCCAATCAAAATATTGGCCTGTACGGCGCCTGGCTGATCAATCAAAATCACCCGATTCTGTTTCGGGAGTGCAACGACCGGTACCATGCCCGATGGTTTAGCTGTTGCGGGTGCTTTCCAACCACCAAAAGCCGCTTCCAGTTTCGGTAACATTTCCTCTAGTGTGGTATCGCCAACCACCATGATGGTGGCATTGTCCGGGCGGATAAATTGAGTATGCCAAGCTTGCATATCGGCTCGGGTCAGTGTGGCAATGCTGCTTTCTTCACCCAAACCACTGGATGGCACAGCATACGGGTGACCGCTACCATACACTTGTTTGCGTAATGTGCGGCCACCAATGCCTGTTGGCACTGCCTTTTCTTGCTTAATCTGTGCAATCCAAGAAGCCCGAACCCGATCAATTTCGGCTTGATCGAAACGCGGATTCAAAAGAACGCTGGTATAAAGAGACAAGGAGTCATTGAGATTCTCTTTCAGCGCCGATAAGGACACACTGCTGGTATCAAGAGAGCCACCGGTACTAATGATGGCGCCCAGTGATTCGGCGCGGTCAGCAAACGCCAAAGCGCCCAATTGTCCTGCGCCTTCATCCATCATGCCCATGGTAAAGCTGGCCAGACCATCCTTGCCACCACTGTCAGAGGCAAAACCTGCACCTTCAAATTGCATACTGATTTGTACGACCGGCAAACCTGGCCGTTCAGCCAACAACACTTTAGTGCCATTGGATAAAGTGGCGCGATGCTGGTACGGAAACTCCAGACTCGGGAATCGATCGGTTTTTGGCACACCGACACTTCGATTTACCGTGCTTGGCACAGTGCTGTATTTTGGATCAGCTGGCTGAATGACCGAAGGCTTCAAATTGGCAATAGCCGGCGCTTCAATGGCCGGAACGCGCGCGCCCGGCACCACGGTGAGCGTGTAGTCGCCGGCGCTCAGCCATTGTGCTGCGGTGGCCTGAATATCTTGAGCCGTGCTTTTATCAACCACGGATAAAGTCTTAGTGAAACAACCCGGATTGCCGGTGAACACCGCGCATTCGGCCAATACATCGGCTTTACCTCCGAACCCGCCAATGCGTTCAACGCCACGCGTAAAGCCGGCTTTTATCACGGTCTTGGCTTGCGCCAATTCGGCCTCGGTTGGGCCAGAGGTAATCAATTTATTTAATTCGTCATCAAGCGCGGCTTCAACCTTGGCCGGATCGACACCTTGCTTAACATCTACTTGCACAACAAATATGCCGCCAATTTCCATACCATAGGCAAAAGTGCTGACACTATCAGCCAATTTATCCTCGAATACTAAGCGCTTATCCAAGCGTGAAGAGCGGCTTCCGCCCAACACTTGCGACACTAAATTCATTCGATCGGTCACATCGGTATCCACAGCAGGAATATTCCAAGATCGATAAATACGCGTCTGTGGCACCTGATCAGTAATGGTAGCTCGGGTGGAAGTTGAACGCTTTACCACCATTGGGGGCATTTTCTTGACCGTAGCACTGGCTGGAATATCACCAAAAAACTGCAGCGCCTTTTCTTTGGCAGTGGCGAGATCAATATCGCCCGCCAATACCAAAACAGCGTTATTCGGGCCATACCAATTTTTGAACCAGTCTTTGACATCGGTTAACGTGGCGGCATTGAGATCATTCATCGACCCAATCACATCATGGTGATACGGGTGGCCAGAAGGGAAACTAGCACTAAAAATATTTTCAAAAACACTGCCATAAGGCTGATTATCGCCCTGTCGTTTCTCGTTTTGCACCACACCGCGCTGCTCATCAAGACTGGCTTGGTCTATCGCACCCAGCAGATGCCCCATACGGTCAGACTCCATCCACAACGCCATATCTAAGGCGGTGGTTGGCACATTCTGGAAATAATTGGTGCGGTCATTATTGGTGGTGCCGTTCTGGTCAGTTACACCCACGAGCTCAAAAGGGGTAAAGAATTCACCTTTGTTGTTCTCGGAGCCTTGGAACATCAGATGTTCGAATAAATGGGCGAAACCGCTGCGTCCGAGTGGCTCATTTTTTGAACCGACGTGGTACCAGATGTTGACAGCCACAATCGGTGCTTTGCGATCGGTATGCACAATCACACGCAAACCATTCGGCAAAGTGAATTGCTCAAACGGAATATCAATCGATTCACTGGTTTTAGCAGCCATTGCTGGCTGGATAGGGGTAAGACCGCCTGAAAATACCAAGGCTATCGATAATGCTAGAGCTGAATACCGACCAATACGCATAAACCTTCCTTAAATGATAAAAACGTAAAACACTAAATATACTGAAAATTGACAAATCTTACACTAACAATTAAGGCATAGTTAAAATGTGATGATTAGGATATTTATGACGCGATTGTTTGCCGTAAGCATGGTTTTGCTGCTGTTGCCCACTATTTGCGTGGCCGAAACAGTGGTGCGCTATGAGCAGGGCCAGGCTTGGAATTTGGCCAAAACAAAGCTGATGTACACCGAATCGCATTGGACCACCAGTGAAAACAGTATCTTGAAAAATAGGACCGTACTGTATCGGTGCGCCGATGGTACGCCGTTTGCTCGTAAGGAAATCAATTACGCAAGCTCCGCATACGCGCCAACATTCAGTTTTAAAGATAGTCGATTTAATTATCAAGAAGGTCTGCGTTGGCAAAATGGCAGTCCGCAAGTTTGGTATTTGCGTGATGGAAAAAGCCAAGAAAAACTACTGAAGGCGTCTAGCAACTTAGTAGCCGATGCCGGTTTTGATGCGTTCATCAAGAGTCGTTGGCCCGCTTTAATTGCTGCCCAAACGCAATCTTTGGACTTTGCCTTGCCGTCAAGATTGACCAGTTATGGTTTTAATTTACAACTCATCAATAGCCTGGCTTATAAAAGCGAACCGGCGCATAGCTTCAAATTAGGTCTGCAAAGTTGGTTGGGGTTTATAGCGCCTAACATTGAAGTAATCTATGGCCACAACAGCAAACGGCTGCTGCGCTTTAAAGGTTTAAGTAATATTCTGAATGACCAAGGTGAAAAACCGGTGCAGGCCATCATTGAATTTCCATTACAAGATAAAATCGTGAGCATGAAAGAAAAACAACAAGCACAAGCAATTTTGCTAAAATCGTGTCAATTGAATTAATGCAAGGAACACATCGTGATCGATGTGATTTTGTTCGAACCGGAAATTCCACCCAATACCGGCAATATTATTCGCCTGTGTGCCAATACCGGTGCGCGCTTGCATTTGGTTGAACCTCTAGGTTTTGCTTGGGACAGCGCTAAAGTGAAACGCGCTGGTTTGGATTATCACGAATTCGCCGATGTAAAACGACACGCCAATTACCAAGCCTGTTTAGAACATTTGAATCATCCGCGCGTGTTTGCGTTTAGTTCAAAAGCACAAACGCGCTTTGACACGCCCAAGTTTCAAACCAATGACGCTTTGCTATTTGGGCCAGAAACACGCGGACTTCCGCAAGATATTTTAATGA
>JAGNUI010000077.1 GCA_017987065.1 Arenimonas sp. | reverse complement strand
GCTAAAGGCGGACGATTGAATTTACGTGGCGATCTCGAACTGGTCCAGTTCGCAGCCGGCGCAAGCATGGCATCTAAAATTCAACTGATTGTTAATGATTCAGCCGTTGATTATGCTGAGCCGAACTGGATAGTACATCACATGGCGGCGGCTGCAGATCCCTATTATACCAATGGCTCGCTTTGGGGCATGTATGGCGCCACAACTTCGCCAGCTAATCAATTTGGCAGTGGTGCGGGTTTAACAAATGATAACAACTGTGCAGGTGTTTATATCGGAATCATTGATGAGGGCTACATGTATACCCATGAAGATATTGCTGCCAATGCCGGTACCGTGCCTGGCGAAATCGCGGGTAATGGCCTAGATGATGATGGTAATGGTTATAAAGATGATGTCTATGGCTGGGATTTTGACGGTAATAATAATTCAGTCTTTGATGGCGTTGCCGATGATCATGGTACACACGTAGCTGGCACCATTGCTGGTGTCGGTAATAATGGTAAAGGTGTGGCTGGCGTTTGCCACAGCGGCGTCAAATTATTGAGCGCCAAGTTTTTGGGTAACCGTGGCGGCACAACTGCCAATGCAATTAAGGCCGTTGATTATTTTACGGGATTGAAGAGCAAAGGCCTCAATATCGTAGCAACCAACAATTCTTGGGGTGGTGGTGGTTTCTCACAAGGATTAGCTGATGCCATCGGGCGTGCGAATACAGCAGGCGTATTGTTCATTGCAGCAGCAGGCAATAGTGGTGCAAATAATGACACGACGGCGTCGTATCCTAGCAATTATGATTACCCAAATGTTATTGCGGTAGCGGCTTTGCAAAGCGATGGCGCGCTGGCTTCCTATTCGCAATATGGTGCAACAACAGTTGATATCGGTGCTCCTGGTTCAGGCATTTATTCAACGGTGCCGGTGAAGTCGGGTAATGGCAAAACAGCAACGATTACATCAGGTTATGCCAATTACAGCGGCACTTCAATGGCTACGCCACATGTAACAGGTGCGGCAGCACTTTATGCCGCACATCATCCCGGTTCTAGTCCTGCAACCATAAAAGCAGCTCTATTAAACGGCACGCCAACAACATCGCTTGCCGGTAAAACAGCAACCGGTGATCGTTTAAATGCTAGTGGTTTTTAATTTTAAATTTTCAAGTCTAGAAAACACCGCCTCGGCGGTGTTTTTTTTTCGATATTTGCCGCCAAAATATTGACATAATGTTCTATTCATATTATGTTCATGACTACTATTCAGCATGGTGCTGTTTGGGCATAAACTATTTTGAGGTGTATTTATGGTTCGGTTATCAATGTTAGCAGCGGCAACTGTGGTTGCTTTGGGTGTCTCTTCGGTTGCCAATGCCGGTGGTCGCCCTGATTTAGTGAGCCAAGATTTAGCGCGTGGTAAGCAATATGCTGCCGGTCAAATGATTATTCAATACCACTCTTATGCAACAGCTGCAGATAAGCAACGCGTTCAGAAAATACTGGGTAGCAATGGCGCTAATTCGCTTGCTAAACGTGGTGGTCGCCTGAATTTCAAAGGTGATATCGACTTGGTGAAATTCACACCTGGCGCCACCATGCAGTCTAAATTAGACCTTGTTAAAAATGATCCTGCCATTAATTTTGCCGAGCCAAATTGGATGCATCAAAAAGATTCTGCTCCCAATGATCCTTATTTCACTGGTGGTTCGATGTGGGGCATGTATGGCGCGGCAAGTACTCCAGCAAACCAGTATGGTTCAGGTGCAGGTGATCCTTCCGTCAATAATAATTGTTCTAGTGTTTATGTTGGTATCATCGACTCAGGATATATGCGTACCCATCCTGATTTAGCCGGCAATGCAGGGACCAACCCAGCGGAATTTAGCGGTACAGCGGGTGTTGATGACGATGGCAATGGCTATGTCGATGATATATACGGCTGGGATCACATTAATGGCGACAATACAATATTTGATGGTACCAGTGATGATCATGGTACGCACACCGCGGGTACCGTAGGTGCTGTTGGCAATAATGGCGTGGGTGTAACTGGTGTATGCCATCAAGTGAAGTTGATAAGTTCTAAAATCTTTAACGCGGTTGGCACCACATCTTCTGCTATCCTCTCGGCAGTGGATTACATCACCGATTTGAAGTTAAACCAAGATCTTAACATTGTGGCTACCAACAATTCCTGGGGTGGTGGCGGATTCTCGCAAGCATTGGTAGATGCCATTGAGCGTGCCAATGCCGCTAATATTTTGTTCGTCGCATCAGCCGGCAATAGTGCTACCAGTACGCCTTCATATCCAGCTGGATACACTAATGCCAATATCATTTCTGTCGCTTCGATTACCAGCACGGGTGCTTTGTCCAGCTTCTCAAATTACGGTTCGCCCCATGTCGATATTTGTGCGCCGGGTTCGGACGTGTACTCAACTGTTCCTGTCTTGTCCGGTAAGGGTAGAAAAGCTCTTGTTGCTGGTGGTTATGCCAGCTTTAGCGGAACATCAATGGCTGCCCCGCACGTAACCGGTGCGGCTGCACTTTATGCTGCCAATTATGGTGGTAGTGCTGCGCAAATTAAAGCTGCCATTTTAGGAAGTGCCACAGCAACTGCATCTTGCGGTAACGGCAAAACAGTAACCGGTGGTCGTTTGAATATCCCAGGTTTGGTTTTGCCTAATTGATGCAATAAATAGGTTTATCGTTTCAAATTAAAACACCGCTTCGGCGGTGTTTTTTTTTGGCTGAAATATAAATTGTGTCATCAGTCACAATATGCTTTATAGCTGATTGAAAATGGCAAGTTTGATTGACTTTTAAACTAGTTAGTATTATTTTCGTTAGTAGTGTTTATCATCACAAATTAATATCTTCAATACAAATATAAAGGTTACTCACCATGCTTAAATTATCCGTTATTGCTAGTGCAACACTGGTTGCCTTAGGTCTTTCATCTGTCGCTGATGCTGGTGGTCGCCCAGATTTAGTGGCTAAAGATTTATTGCTAGGCAAACAGTATGCAGCGGGTCAAATCGTTGTTCAATACCATTCCTATGCAACGGCTGCCGATAAACAACGCATCAAAACAAAATTAAGCGGTACCGGTGTTGAGGCCATAGCTAAACGTGGTGGCACCTTGAATCTAAAAGGCGATATTGATCTGGTTAAGTTCACACCAGGGCCTACTATGCAATCCAAGTTGGATGCTATCAAGAACGACGCCTCTGTGGACTTTGCCGAGCCCAATTGGATAGTCAATCACATGGTCGTTTCAAATGATCCGTACTATACCGATGGCACGCTTTGGGGTATGTATGGTGCCAGCACAACTCCGGTTAATCAGTTCGGCTCTCAAGCAGGCACGGCTTGGACAGCCGCATCAGGCGCAGATTGTTCCAGCGTGGTTGTTGGCGTCATTGATGAAGGCATGATGGTCAACCATCCTGATTTGGTAGGCAATGTCTATAAAAACCCGGGCGATAGCACAATCAATGGCCGTGATGATGATCGCAATGGCCTCATTGACGATGTTTATGGTTGGGATTTTGTCAGCAATGACAGCTCTGTTTTTGATGGTCCAGCTGACTTCCACGGCACGCATGTGGCAGGAACTATTGGAGCAACCGGTGGTAATGGTATCGGCGTTGCCGGCGTCTGTTGGAAAGTTAAGTTGATGAACGCCAAATTTTTGGGCCCTCGTGGCGGTACTTCAATTAATGGCGCTAAAGCCATTGACTATTTCACTAATCTCAAACTCAATGGTATTCCAGTAGTGGCAACCAATAATTCCTGGGGTGGCGGTGGCTACTCACAGCTTCAAGTTGACGCCATAGAGCGCGCTAAAGCAGCAAGTATCTTGTTCATCACAGCAGCAGGTAACGGCGGCTACGACAACGATACAAGGCCATCCTATCCAAGCAGTTACCCAAATGAAAATATAATTTCGGTGGCAGCGCTAAATTCTGATGGATCAATGGCGTACTATTCACAATGGGGCTTAACCTCGGTTGATATTGGCGCGCCGGGTTCGAATGTCATGTCCACTTTCCCGAAAAATGTCAAAGGCAAAACCATTGCGACATACAGCTATTTGAGTGGTACTTCAATGGCCACACCGCATGTTGCAGGTGCAGCTGCTTTGTATAAAGCGCGTCACCCTAGCGCAACGTGGTCAGAGATTAAATCCGCTATATTGAACAGTGCCACCCCAACGCCATCATTAGATGGCAAAGTGGTTAGTGGTGGTCGTTTGAATGTCAGCGAATTCTAAGATCTTGGCTTACTCACTTAAAACACCGCTTCGGCGGTGTTTTTTTATGCCACAATCAGTCGCTTGGCATAGAGTTTTTCATAAGCGGGCATGCACGCATCAGCTATGTGTTGGTTTTCAATACTCAAATTCGGTATTTTTTCGGAACGTGATTCAAAGCCAGTTGAACTCCATACCGCGTGGTACCAATATTTTGCCCAGATGCCATCGCTAAGGCGCGGGCCTTTTGGCCAGCTAAGCATGCTGTCTTGAAATGAGATGCCTAACTTTGTGCAAAGTGCTTGCAAGTACGATTTGGGTGTGGCGAGAAAATCGTTGGAATCAATCACCAGTGGCGCTTGCCCGTTCATGCGGGTTATTTCATCGAAGAGTTCATTTTGCTGCAAAATGCCAATATCTTCTGGGCTTATATCGGCGCGTGATTTTATATAGGATGCAACTACGGCGCGCGGATCTCGTATCAGAAAAACATTATCGAGCTGATAAATCCACTGATGATTCATGCTGGGCAATAAATGATGACTCATGTGTTTTTGGTACCACAAGGATTTACTTTCAGGTATTGGACCAACAAGTCGATGTGCCACTTTTTGCCAATCACACTCACCATCAGCAATTACTTCTGCCGCGCCTGGGTGATTCAGACCGGTTTGTTGCAAATAAGCCGCATAAAGGGGTTCATCGGATACCACACAATCACTGCGATTTTCGAAGGAGCGCATCATGGCGGTAGAGATATTGCGTGGACCGCTCCACATGGCTAATCGAATTTCTTTCATGTTAGACGTTCACCACTTTGAACCATCACGTCGCTCGCGACTAACTCACGATACAGTTGTTGTAAACGATTGACCATTGGGCCAGGCAGGGCATCGCCGATATTTCGGCCATCAATTTTTCTGACCGGCACTACGCCGGCGAATGTTCCGGTACAAAAGGCTTCATCGGCACTATACACTTGGCTAAGACTAAAGTTTTTTTCATGGCAAATAATATTATTTTTTCTGCAAATATCTAATACATTGGCGCGTGTAATTCCGCCAAGACAATAATCGCCGGTTGAAGTCCAGACTTCGCCTTTACGGACAATGAAAAAATGCGTGGAATTGCATGTTGCAACAAAACCATGTGGATCAAGCATTAATGCTTCATCAGCGCCCGCTTCGGTAGCTTGAATGCAAGCGGTAATGCAATTGAGCTTACTGTGCGAATTGAGTTTTGGATCTTGTACATCCGGGTAGCCACGGCGAACATGTACAGTAAATAATGTGAGCCCGGCATTAAGTGTTTCAGGTTTTGGCTGTTTGAACTCTGGCACAATCACAACTGTCGCATTTCCAATACAAGCACGTGGATCTTGGTAGGGTGTGCGTTTAATGCCGCGAGTTACCATCAGCCGAACATGCACGTCATCACGCATCGAATTGGCTTCAAGCGTTGTATAGATGGCTTGGGTAAGTTCATGCCGTGATAATCCTATGTCAAGTGCTATGGCTTTGGCGCCTTCAAATAAACGATCAAGATGAGCCTCAAGAAACACCGGATGCCCTGCCACAATACGGAAACCTTCCCAAACGCCATCACCCAGTACGAAGCCGCTATCAAATACAGATACCATTGCCTCACCGCGACTTTTTAGTTGCCCATTCAGCCAAATTTTAATTTCTGTATTGCGCAAATCGTCGTGAAAATCGTGAATGCTCGTGCTCATAATGCTTCGATGTGTGTGGGCTTTGTACAATGTACGATATTCAGCGTATTGAAGTAAATGGTTGACGGCTATGAATTTATTTCATTTTTATCTATTTATAAAATTTCACTTCGTTGTTATGAATCCGGCGGTGTATTTTTCTTGCGCGCCCGTTTTTGATATTGGCCCATGATTTAAATCATGGGCTGTATATCGTTCATACTTAGATACGGAAAAGCCCTATTTCATTGACTTTTCAGCTAAAAACGTCTAATTTGTACCTGTCTGCGATGCCTAGCGTCCTTTTTTATTTTATTTAGAATTTATGATTAATGTAACCCTGCCTGACGGCTCGCAACGCCCCTTTGAACAAGCAATCACTGTCGCTGAAGTTGCGGCTTCTATAGGTGCCGGATTAGCCAAAGCGGCTTTGGCTGGTAAAGTGGACGGCGTATTGGTCGATACCAGCTTTAGCATCAGTAAAGACAGTCAACTTGAAATCGTCACAGAAAAGCACCCGGATGCACTTGAGATTTTACGGCATTCTTCGGCGCATTTATTAGCGCAAGCCGTGCAGCGCTTGTATCCAGGGGCGCAAGTTACCATTGGCCCCGTTATTGATAACGGCTTTTTCTATGATTTTGCTTATGAGCGCGCCTTTACGCCCGATGATCTGCCACTCATTGAAGCCGAAATGGCCAAAAT
>JAGNUI010000076.1 GCA_017987065.1 Arenimonas sp. | reverse complement strand
ATTGGTACCCAAACGTTTGTTCGGATTAAAATCATAATTTAGAAATGCAGATTTATAGAGCGCTTTTTTGACGTACAATCCACTGATCAACCCGCTGCTCAAGCAGAGCCATTGGCATACTGCCACCGGTTAACACCACATCATGGAACGCTTTGATATCAAATTTGCTGCCGAGTTCGGTTTTCGCCCTTTCACGCAATTCAAGAATTTTGTTCATACCCACTTTATAGGCCAAGGCCTGGCCAGGCATCACCAAATAACGCTCAATTTCAGCCACCACATCGGTTTCTGGCATGCCGGTTTTTTCCAACATATAAGCAATCGCTTGTTCGCGAGTCCATTGTTTGTAGTGCATGCCGGTATCAACCACTAAGCGTACCGAGCGGAACATCTCGGCTTGCAAACGTCCCAAGTTATCGAGGGGCGCTTTTTGGAAGCCAGCCTCCCAAGCCAAGCGTTCACTATATAGCGCCCAGCCTTCTG
This sequence comes from Arenimonas sp., assembly GCA_017987065.1. Classification (GTDB taxonomy): domain Bacteria; phylum Pseudomonadota; class Gammaproteobacteria; order Xanthomonadales; family Xanthomonadaceae; genus Arenimonas. Next base: position 6,233 of record JAGNUI010000076.1, on the reverse strand, counting down.
CATAAGCGGTGAACGGCAATACTTTACGAAACGTTGGTACGCCTGTTAATTCCTGTTGCAACGCTATTTGAAAATGATGGCCCGGAATACCTTCATGGTAGGCCAATGTGCGCATGCCAAATTTCGCCACTTCAGCAGTATTTCGCAAGTTGATATAGAACACACCAGGGCGCGAACCATCAAAGGCGGGCGGATTGTAATAGGCGCCCGGTGCTGTTTTCTCACGGAATTCCGGCACGCGCTCAACATCAACACCCATTTTGGGGCGACTATTAAAATACGGTGTTAAGCCATTATTAATATCGTTAATAATAGTTTGGAAATCATTAATTATTTGCGCACGTCCGGCATCGGTATCTGGGTAAAGTTGATCAGGGCGTTTAGAAATCCCTTGCATGCGCGCGCCAACGCTGCCCATCGTTAATCCTTCGGCTCGTAAAATCGCATCCATTTCCGCTTCAATGCGCGCTACTTCAGACAAGCCGAGCTGATGAACTTGTTCAGGCGTCATATCGGTGGTGGTGTGCATTTTTACAGCGTAGGCATAATACGCATCGCCATCGGGCAGCGCCCAAACACCGTGGTTACCAGTAGTTTTTGGCTGCAAAGTTTCGTAATAGCTAATAAATTTAGCGTACGCCGGGTACACTTTTTCGCGTATGGCCGTTTCCGTTTCTGCTAACAATTGTTTTTGTTGTTCGGTGGAAATTTCGTTTTTCTTAAGCTCACTAAATTTTTCCACCAAGGAGCTGTATAAAATATTCTGCTTTGGCGGAACGGCTACAAAGGCGCGCATTTCTTTCAACACTTTTTCAACCACAAACGTGGGTGGTAGTATTTTTTCTTGCTCGCGCACCAACAGTCCTTCCATCACTTGGCTTGCCATCTCAGGCGCTTTATTAAGGCGTGCTAAATAATTCTCTGCGTCTTTAACCGACTCAACGGGATGTTGGGTGGCCATATAGGTGGGGAATTCATTTTGAATACCAAACAACTGATTGAGCGGATAATTGTGGTGGCTATATTTCTCGCCCTCGGCTTGTATTTCAAGAAAATAATTCAACATGTCGTAATTCAGCGCATCGGCTTCGTTCATACTTTTGCGATCATATTTTTGCAAGGTTGCTAAATCTTGCTTGAGCTTAGCCTGCATTTTTTTCTCTTGGGCTAAACTTTGGTCGGTCAAATCATCGCTGTACCAATCCATCCAGCTCGGCAACATACGCATTGAGCTAAGCATCTGCGGGTCTTGTATGCCAAATTCCAGAAAAACGCGCTCGTAAAACCAATTCGGTTTAAGCGGTTTAAATAGTAAGGAGTGTGCCACTAACAAAATAATGGCCAGCAGTGCTAGCAATAGCAGACGGAAAAACCAACGGAGTGCAATACGCATTTTTATTTCCTGAAAAAATTTAATATCAAACGTGCAGGGCTTGCTAGTAAAAGCTAAACCCCGCGATTTCTACCCTGATACGGTTTGTACCATGCACGGATTTTTGCAATATCGCCATCCATATCGTCGCTAAGCTCGAACACTTGGCCAACACCAATCACTTTATCAGGGAAATGGAAATAGGCACAACAGACCGGCACGTTGGCTTTTTTGGCAATTTTCCAAAAGCCCGTTTTCCATTCCTTAACCTCTTTGCGCGTGCCTTCTGGCGCTAAGGCAAACCACATTTGCTCAGCATTTCGGATTTGCTCAGCGACTTGTTCAATAACACCGCCGGGCGCAGCTCGATTAACCGGCATGCCGCCTAAATACTTAGCTATTGATCCAATAATCGGCATTCGGAATACTTCTTGTTTGCCCATGAACACGACTTTCATGCCAGTGGCCTGAATCACCAAGAGCACGAGCACAACGTCCCAGGCGCTGGAATGCGGCGCACCGATAATCACCACTTTTTTAAGATCTGGCCATTCGCCATGCATCGTCCAGCCAAGCCGCGCTAATAACCATTTACAAAACCACTGCAATTTAGGCGAGGGTTTCATTTTCCCCGCAGATGGTGGAAGTGGCAATAAGGTAGGCATTACTCGTTACTCTCTATACGGTTTGTTTGGCGCAACAGTTTTTGTGTTGAATTAGCGCGCTTATCATCCAATCGCCGGCGTTGTGAGGCACGAGTAGGTTTGGTTGCTAAGCGTGGTTTTGGAACTTCTAATGCTGATTGTATCAGTGAAACCAAACGCGCTCGGGCATCTTCGCGATTTCGCTCTTGGCTTCTAAAGCGCTGCGCATGGATAATAATTTCACCCGATTCGGTAATGCGTTGATCGCGTTTTTTAGCCAAGCGTTGCTTAACCTCTTCTGGTATGGCAACGCATCCCCAAATATAAAAGCGTAATTCAATAGCCGTGGAAACTTTGTTAACGTGCTGCCCGCCTGGGCCACTAGCCCTAATAGCACGTTCAATCAATTCACTGTCATTGATCTGTATGCGTTCGCTGACTTCTAACATGCTGGGGCGCTCAAGCCGAAAAATTCGCGTGCCGTTTGCGTGCTATTTTGCGCGGTCAACTCGGCAGCTTCATTCCGATCTTTGGCTAATTCCTCCACAATATGTTTGAGATACATCGGTTCATTGCGCCGATGGCTAGGCATGGGCTTGATACTGCGCGGCATTAAGTAGGGCGAGTCGGTTTCAATCATCAAACGATTGGCCGGAATGCTGCCAACCATTTCCCGCAAGTGCAGCCCGCGACGTTCATCGCATAGCCAGCCGGTAATGCCAATATAAAAATCGGCATCTAAGCATGCATACAACTCCTTTTTGGTGCCGGTAAAACAATGCACTACCGCTTTGCCAAGTTGTCCGTCAAAGTTTTTCATCATCGCCAAAAAATCATCATGGGCATCACGCTGATGCAAAAACAAGGGTTTTTGTAAATCCGCTGCCAACTGCAATTGTTGTTCAAAGGCTTTGCGTTGCGCTGGCCGTGGTGCTAAATCGCGAAAATAATCCAAGCCACATTCGCCAACCGCAATCACTTCGGTATGCTGATGCAAGGCGCGCATTTCACGATCACACTCTTGGGTGTATTCCACGGCATGATGCGGGTGAACGCCGGCCGTGGCGTATAAAAAATGTGGGTTTTGCTGCGCAATCTGCAAAGCTCTTGGCGAGCCTTCACGTGACGCGCCGGTGATGACCATTTGCACAACGCCCGCCGCACGCGCCCGCGCGAGCACCTCAGGCAAATCCTGATCAAAACTTTCGTGGCCAAGATTCGCGCCAATATCAATTAATTCCATGTGTGTATTGTAACGTAGGGGCACGGCATGCCGTGCCCGTACATCCATTAGAATGTGCGTATGACCGATTTTCCCATTCAAGACCTAATCCCTGAAATTATTGCCTCGCTCCAACAGCACCCGCGTTTGGTGTTGGAAGCACCACCGGGCGCGGGTAAAACCACACAAGTGCCGCTGGCATTATTAAATGCCTCGTGGCGGCAAGGCAAAAAAATCATTATGCTCGAACCGCGCCGAGTTGCCGCGCGCGCCGCTGCTGGTTTTATGGCACAACAGTTGGGTGAGTCGATCGGTGAAAATGTAGGTTATCGGATTCGCTTTGAATCAAAAATATCCGCCAATACCCAGATTGAAGTATTAACTGAAGGCTTGCTAACCCGCAAAATTCAAGACGATCCGATGCTTGACGATGTGGCGGCGATTATTTTCGATGAGTTCCATGAGCGCCATTTAGCCGGCGATCTTGGCTTGGCTTTGGCACTGGATATTCAACAGCAGCTTCGCCCCGAGCTGCGCATTGTGATTATGTCGGCCACGCTTGATGGCGCAAAATTGGCCCAGCAATTGGATGCGCCAAGATTGAGCAGTGCTGGTCGAAGTTATCCGGTGGCCATTCAATACTTTCCTGCTCGCAAAGACGAAGCACTCAACAACCAATGCAAGCGCGCCATTGAGCTGGCATTGTTGGAGCAGCCCGGTGATATTTTGGTTTTTTTGCCCGGCCGTCGTGAAATACAAGCGCTGCAAAAACTACTCGAACCACTGGCTAATGCGCAACTGCAAGTGCTGCCCTTACACGGTGATTTACCCATTGAGCAACAAAGCCAGGCGTTGCGACCAGCCGAGGCCGGTATTCGCCGCGTGGTATTGGCCAGCAATGTGGCCGAATCGAGCGTCACTTTGCCCGGCGTGCGCGTTGTGATTGATTCTGGTCTGGCGCGTGAACCACGCTTTGACCCGAACTCCGGTTTCTCGCGTTTGGACTTAGTGACTATTTCACAAGCCTCCGCCGATCAACGCACGGGCCGCGCCGGCAGGGTTAGCGAAGGTTTTTGTTATCGCTTATGGCCAGCCTCGCAACGTTTAGAACCGATGCGCCGAGCTGAGATACAACATAGCGAACTCAGTGCTTTGGCACTTGAATTAGCAAGCTGGGGCAGTTCCGATTTACCGTTTGTTGATGCGCCACCTATTGGCCCATGGCAAGCCGCCAATGATTTATTGCAAACACTCGGCGCGCTTGATGGCCAGCAACGCATCACCGAGCTGGGCAAAAAAATGCTGCGCTTGGGCACCCATCCGCGCTTAGCAGCCATGCTATTGGCCACGCATGATGAAACTGAAAAAGCACTGGCTTGTGATTTAGCCGCGCTCATTGAAGCACGCGACCCGCTGATTGGCTATCGCGGCAATGATTGGCAAGCACGTTGGCAGGCTTTGGCTGATTATCGGGCTCGAAAAAATATATCGAGCGCCAGCGCTTCGGCCTTAAAACAATTGGATGTTGCTGCGATGCAATGGCGCAAACGCGTACGTTGCGATACCGCATCACCGAGCTCGGTGCCCTCCCATCTATTAGGCGATGTTTTGCTGCACGCTTTTCCAGAACGCGTGGCCAAGCAACACGATTCCGATCCGCTGCGTTATCAATTAGCCAGTGGCAAAATGGCCCGCATTCATGCCGATAGCCCTTTGTATGGTGAAGCATGGCTATGCGCCAGTGAACTCAAATTCGAAAGCAAAGAAGCCTTGATACTTCGGGCCGCACCGATTGACCAACATCGTTTGCAGAGCGATTTCCCTGAACGTTTTATTGAACAGGATGTGGTGCGTTGGGACGATAAGCAAAACGCCTTAATCTCGCGCCGTGAAATGCGTTATCAACAAATTGTGTTGTCGAGCAAAATGGCTGGGAAGATTGATTCTGAACAAGCTGCCGAGGCTTTATGTGGGGTGGTTAAACAAAAAGGTTTGGCTATTTTGCCTTGGAGTGAAAATGCACAACAATTCAGGCAACGCGTTGCTTGTTTAAAAGAATGGCTACCCGAACTGGAATTGGATGATTGCGGCGATGAAATTTTATTGGCTTCAATACAAACCTGGCTGAAACCCAGTTTGCTCGGAAAATCACGTGTGGATGCCATAAACAGCACTGATTTAAGTGAAGCATTATTCTCACTCTACCAATGGCCAGAACGACAACTCATCGACAAACTAGCGCCCGCTTTCATCAAAGTGCCCTCTGGATTGGAGCGCAGTATTTTATACACGAGTGGCAGCAATCCCATTTTAGCAGTGAAACTGCAAGAGCTATTTGGTTTGGCACAATCACCCACGGTAGCTAATGGCAAGATTGTGGTGACCTTGCATTTACTCTCCCCGGCTGGCAAACCCTTGCAAATTACCCAAGATTTAAAAAACTTTTGGAACAGCACCTATGCCGAAGTGCGCAAAGAAATGAAGATTCGCTACCCGCGCCACCCTTGGCCGGAAGACCCGTGGAGCGCGCCGGCAACCCATAAAACTAAGCCACGTGTCGGCTGATAGTGTAATCTCAAGTTCATCACAGATATTTTTTGGGAATTTTAAATGCGAGTGCCCGTCCTTGTTTTCTGTTTACTCAGTTCAATTAACGCAAATGCACAGTTAAAAGAGGCCTGTCCAGCACCACAAGCGCCGATGGCCGCCAGCCAGATTTCAGCAATAAATACAGAACTGGATAGTTACATTAAAAAAGGCATGCAGGATTGGAAAATCCCCGGGCTCGCCATTGCTATCGTAAAAAATGGTGTTCCGGTTTATAGCAAAGGCTTTGGCGTTCGCGAATTAGGCAAGCCGGGCTTAGTGGATGAGAATACCCAATTCGGCATGATGTCGACCACCAAAGCGATGACCGCATTAGCCATTGCAATGCTAGTGGATGAAGGTAAGGTGGCTTGGGATGATCCAGTTACTAAATTCTTGCCGTGGTTTG
>JAGNUI010000075.1 GCA_017987065.1 Arenimonas sp. | reverse complement strand
ATTGAAGTAGCCACATTAGGCATGGACCCAACACCAACCATGGTTTTTGATGAAGTGGATAGCGGTATCGGTGGCGCGATTGCCGAAGTGGTCGGCCAAAAACTGCGCACCCTAGGCCTTCAATGCCAGGTTCTGTGCGTCACACATTTAGCGCAAGTAGCCAGCCTTGGCCATCAACATTTACTGGTTCGCAAACAAAGCGCAGAGCAGCACACGGAAAGCCAAGTTCAAGTTCTTGGAAATAAAGATCGCATTGAAGAAATAGCCCGAATGATGGGCGGCGTTGCTGTAAGCGTTCAAAGCCGCGCACATGCTGAAGCGATGCTAGATCACGGGCAAATGTAGAGCAAATTAAACTTTCTTGGGGCGAACGTACAGAACTAGGCTGTGGTCGTCGATTTCATAACCGTGTTGAGCCGCAATTTGCTTTTGCAACAATTCAATTTCTGGGCTAGTAAATTCAATGACTTTCCCACTTTCAACACAGACCATGTGATCATGATGTTTGCCTCGATCAAGCTCATAGACAGCCTGCCCGCCTTCAAAATTGTGTTTTTCAACCAATCCTGCCGCTTCAAATTGGGTCAGTACCCGATAAACGGTGGCCAAGCCAATATCATCGCCATTTTTAATTAATTGCCGATAAAGGTCTTCCGCACTAAGGTGCTGCACGCCCTCCCTGCCCAAAACTTCCAAAATTCGGATACGTGGGTGGGTTACTTTCAGGCCTAGCTTCTTCAGATCATCAGTTTCCAAAATGAATTCCTTGCAACTTTTTATCACTACACGAGTCGAAGCCTAGTGTATCATTGAAGGCCTGATAATTTTGTGAACTCCGTTATGCGTAAAGCTATCTCATTAATCCTTGTCTGCTTGTTATTATCGGCTTGCAATGTTATTTACAAGCAACCCATATTTCAGGGCAACTTGCTCGAAAAAAACAATGTCGATCAGTTGAAAGTTGGCATGGATCGCAAACAGGTATACACGTTACTTGGAACCCCTTCGGTTGAAGACCCTTTCCATCAAAATCGTTGGGATTATATTGCAACGCAGCGTCGTGGCCATGGCAATACTGAAATTAAAACCTTCACAGTCTATTTCACAGGTGAAACTGTGCAGCGTTGGGAAGGCGAATACTTTGCGGAACAAGACGCCCAATTGGCTGCTGAAATGGCTAAATTTGGCAACTTACCAAGCTCCGGTAAAAAACGCACTAGCCAGTAAGCCAAATTCTCCGCCGATGACATAAATCTCGGCTTTGATTTAGTACTTTTTCAATTTTTTATAGGGGTTTAACACCGCTCGTTCGCGCCTGTTGTCTTTAGGGTCGCGCAACAGAGGTTTTAGAATTTCTATTCGATCGTTATCCTGCAAAATCTCGCTGGGCTTCACACCCAAACCGAAAATCGACAAGCGCTGCTCATGTATTTGCATCGATGCAGGGAATTTGTTCAAATCAATCCGTGCTAGGGCCTGTTGCACCGTTGTACCGATGGCCAATTGCAAGTGCTGTTGCCAAAATTGTTCAGGCTCAGCATAAATGATTAACACCTCAATACCGTTAGTCATCACGATCCGCTTGTCGGCAGAAATCATCCACCATTTTATCGGCAAGGCCTCTAAAGCCCAATGCAAAAGCCGGGGAAAGTAAACTACTGGCTTCAAAATCCAAGTGCAAACTCACTTTACAAGCATCTTCACTCAAGGCATGAAAGATCCATTCGCCTGTTAAATATTTGAAGCCCCCTTCTTCGAGTTTCATACTAATTTTATGTGTTGGACTGAGTGTGTTGCGAGTCGTAAAGCTACTTTTAATACCAGCAACACGTAATTCTAATTTTGCCAACATCATGGTCTCGGATTGCTCAATAATTTCAGCACCCGCACACCAAGCAAACCATTTCGGATAGCGCTCCACAGCGTTCACCAAATCATACATACGTTTAACGGAATGACGGACTAAAGCATGGCGGTCTATTTGTGGCACAAGATTCCTTAAGCAAGTGAAAATAAGCGACAATAGTAAGATGTCGAAAAAGAATACTGATAAGAATACCGCAAGCACAGGGCAAAAAACGATTGCACTGAATAAAAGTGCACGCCACGAATACCATCTTGAATCGCGTTATGAGGCGGGTATTAGTTTGCAGGGTTGGGAATTAAAAGCCATGCGTGCCGGCCGCCTTGCCATGAGCGAAAGTTATGCGGTGGTGAAAAATGGTGAAATCTTATGGTTTGGCGCGCAAATCACGCCCCTATTACAAGCCTCCACACACATCATTGCCGATGATCGACGGACGCGTAAATTATTATTGCACCGCGCCGAAATTGATAAATTGGTTGGCAAAGTGGAACGCGACGGCTACACCTTAATTCCAACCGCTTGTTACTGGAAAGGCAATAAAGTGAAGCTTGAAATTGCCTTAGCAAAAGGCAAGCAAGACCACGACAAGCGCCAAGCCAGTAAAGACCGCGACTGGCAACGCGAACAGCAACGCACGATGCGTCGCCACAACAAAGACGCGTAATTAATTTAGCGCGTCAATGATGACATCGGCAATAACATTGCTAACAATTGAAACCAATACCAAATCACTACCATAACCACGCCATTCATAACCTTTGTAGTATGGCAAGGTGGCTATGTATGGTGCCGGCAGGCGATTATAAGCAAGGCCTGGCGGAATGGGCTTGCCACGTGCCATATTTTTACGGATACCAGGCGGTAAGGGTTTATAGCCGTAAAACTTATATTGTTTAGCATAACGCTTGGCATCTTTATGACTGATGCCGGCGTAATACATTTCATGCTGATTGTTATTGTGCTTCGAATTGCCTTTTTGGCTATTACCCTGGCTATTTCCTTGGCCATTATTTTTGCCTTGGTTATCCGAATTCTTGGCCAGTGCTGGCGACATATTCAAAACAGCCGCAATGATTGTGCATGCTAATATTTTCGATACGGTATTCATAATTTTCTCCAATAGGAGTCACAAAACTAACACAAATGCTTGAATGAGTTTGTGCGCTATCGAACACTTCGTAAACCGTTCAGTTGGCGCTTAATTATCCGCCTTGTGATTTTTACTCAGGTAATGCTCGACTGCCACATCCAGACTGTCATAGATGCCCTCCGCGCTAAGCACCTTGCCTAATGGTGAGCGCATCAACATGCCGCGCACTTCATCATTAGGCGCAGCAATGATTAGCTTGACGCCGGCAGCTCGTTGACGACGCTCGGCATCGACAATCATCTTCAAGGCTGAATACTCCAAATCAAAGACACCACGAAGATCCAAGATGATGGTATTGATATTGGGTTGGGTTTCCCATAAATTTCGGATTTTCTCGGACACAATTTCCGCGTTCAGAAAAAATAGACGGCCTTCCGGGCGAACCATCATCAAGCCAGGATAGATTTCATCATCGGGATGCACAGGCGACAACGGCCGAAAACCATTGGTGCCACGAATTCTAGCAATGACATTGACCACTGGATTGGCTGCTTGAAATCCTAAAGCAAAAACCGAAATGATGATGGCAACTAAAATGCCTTTCAGTGTGCCGAGCAGTATGACGCCGGCAATCGCGGCCAAAGCCCAAATAAACTCGGTACGTCGTACCTTGAGTATGGCTTTGAAATCGGCGAAATGAATCAGTCCGACCGAGTACACAATGACCACACCGGCCAATGTTGCATTTGGCATTTTGGCAAAGAACGGCGCCAACAAGAACATGGTCAACAGTGCTGCCAAGGCGGCAACCACCCCAGACATCTGAGTTTTTGCACCGGCATTACGGTTAACCGCAGTTTGCGAGGTGCCACCACCGCCTGGCATGCTACCAAGCAAGGAGCCACCGATATTGGCCAATCCCGTTGCAAACAATTCGGTATTTGGCCTCAGAGGCGGATCTTTCTCAGCAATAAAGGCACGGCCAACTGCTGCGGTTTCGGCGAAGCTCATCAACGCAATACCCGCAGCTGCTGGCCACATCGCTTCAACCAAAGAAAAGTTTGGCAGTGTCAGTGAAGGCAAGCCGGTAGGAATAGCGCCAACCAGTTCTACCCCGAGATGCTCCCAGCCCAGAAAAGTGGCACCGGCAATCATTAAGCCAACCACAATCAACGGTGCCGGCCAACGCGGCCGCCAACGTTCGCACAACACCAAACCACCAATCGTGCCAATACCAACCGCTAGGGTTGCCCAGGACAAATGCCCTAAACCGCTAAGGATTTGGCCGAGATTGTGAACAAATCCGCCTTTGTCGAAATGCAGTCCTAATAACTTTGGAATCTGGTCCACTATCACCACAATACCGATACCGGCCTTGAAACCAATCAATACCGGTTCAGAAATGAAGTTCGCCACGAAACCCAAACGTAGAATGGCAGCAACGGACAAAATTATGCCGACCATCAAGGCCAAGGTCACACTAGCGGTAATCAACGCATCCGGATTACCATCAGGCACCATAACACCGAGTTGTGCTCCAGCCAGAATGGCGATGGTGGTGGTGGTACTGACGCTCATCACCCGCGAGCTACCGAAGAACGCATAAATCAGCATCGGGATAAAACACGTGTACAAACCAACCTGCAAAGGCAAGCCGGCAATAGTGGCATACGCCATGGCCTTCGGGATGACCACTGCAGCAGCGGTCAGCCCAGCTAATATATCTGGGCGCCACCAATTGCGCCGATAACCAGGCAACCAATCAACAGCGCCCGGCACCCAAGCCGGACGCACTTTAGCCATCAGAATTTCTCTTCAATGGTTTTAAAGTTTTGTTCCATTTCCACATAACCATGCGCTTTTTGGCGCTTTGGCAATTTGATTTTGTCACGCTTCATTTTTTTGTAAGGAATTTGTTCTAGGAAATGACTTATGAAATTTAAACGTCCACGACGTACGTCATTGGTGTTACCCACAAACCACGGCGCATAGCCGTTATCGCTGGCTTTGAACATCGCATCACGAGCGCGTGAATAATCGTACCAACGGTTATAGGACATCAAATCCATTGGTGATAATTTCCAGAGTTTGCGAGCATCGTGTATACGATCTTCTAGACGTTGCGTTTGCTCTTCTTGATTCACTTCCAACCAGTATTTAACCAAGATAACACCACTATCTACGATAGCCTTCTCGAATAAGGAAACACCTGCTAAGAAATGATCTGTTTCTTCTTTGGTGCAAAAGCCTAACACACGTTCGACACCGGCTCGGTTGTACCAACTACGATCAAAAATTACAACTTCACCCGCTGCAGGAAAATGCTTAATATAACGTTGCATATACATCTGACTCTTTTCGCGTTCAGTAGGTGCTGGCAATGCCACCACGCGGAAAATACGCGGGCTAACACGTTCGGTCATCGCTTTAATCACACCGCCCTTGCCTGCTCCGTCACGGCCTTCAAAAACCACCATGACTTTCAATTTTTTATGCACTACCCACATTTGCAAGGCCACTAATTCTTCATGAAGTTTACGAAGTTCAGCTTCATACAGTTTGCGTTTCATGCGCTTAGATTTGTCGTCTATCTTCACATCAACAAGGGCTAAATCAGAAGTTTTGATTGGCTTAGCGGCTTTAGATGACTTAGCAGCTTTAGCAGGTTTAGCAGCTTTGGCTGGCTTAGCAGCTTTGGCTGGCTTAGCGGCTTTGGCTGGCTTAGCGGCTTTAGCTGGCTTAGAGGTTTTGGTAACTGTTGGTGCGACAGGCGCCACCACAGCCATAGGTGCTTTGAATGTTTTTGCAACCGGTTTAACCACTGGTTTCAAATCTGCTTTGGCTGCTTTATTGGCGATGTTAGCATCCTCATTATTAGCGCTCATTTTCAAGACTCCTTTGATTTTTGTTCATTAATTGTTGCGGTAGCAATAATATCCGAATACAAACTGGCCAATTGCCCCACTAATTCATGCAACTCTGGATGGCGTTCCATTAGCGTGCGCGCACTTGCTGCGTCTTCTAAAACTCGGCCTAAGAAATCGATATCGTTATCGTCTAATAATCCACCGGCATCAACGCGTTGCTTTAAAGCAACAGCACGTGGCAAGCGATATTGAGTCAGTCTTTCCAATAAAACTTGAATGGTTCCTTCATCATGTGCTGGATCGAGCATGGCATTTCTCCTTAAACTTATTAATGATTGCTAAAGTATTTTGACTATTTAAAACACATATTCAGCTTATCCTAAGTTCAGAATATGTGAAAACATAAAAATAGTCTTGATTTAAATCAAAATTATATCTTTACATTACATGGCCATTGAAATCCGACAACAATGACCCCATAATGTTGTTGTTAGATGAATTTGTACCGCATCGGGGGTGTTCTGGCTTCGACGGGGGTAGCAAAATTATTTGGCGCATGCCGAGGGGGCGACTTTCCTCGTTAATCCAGTAGCAAAATTTAGTTGCCAACGACGACAACTACGCTTTAGCCGCTTAAGGCTTCGCCATGAACCCACTTGTGTCTGTACTCGTGGATGTAGTGTCACTATTACAGAATCGTTTACGGTGGCGACCCGCCAACCGAACACTAAATTTAGCGGGTATGTCTAACGGTGTGCCTCGCACGTTGTGTTGCCGTTAGCCGAGAACGAACAACGGGCTAAGCATGTAGTGCTGGAAATGGCGCACTTTCGGACGCGGGTTCAACTCCCGCCACCTCCACCATTGAAATGAAAAACCCTGCGCAAGCGGGGTTTTT
>JAGNUI010000074.1:5397-6738 GCA_017987065.1 Arenimonas sp. | reverse complement strand
GTTCTTCAATGATACCGCCGAGCTCACGCACCACCCTAGCCAACTCTGCACAATAAGCATCCGGTCTGAAATGCGCATCCCCTGGAAAATAAACAGCACCATGCATTGGCTTTAATGCCGGTTCTCGTTCAGCTAATTGTTCTGCCGTTAATACATCAGCATCAACCGAGCACTCTTTTAAAATTGGCAATTCATGCAGCATTTCATCCAGGCCCTGTTGCGACTTAAAGGCATACATCACACCGGACGCTGAAAAATTGCATTGCATTTGATGTTCGTCAATGGTTTCTTGTAATAAAACGCGTGAGCGATTTAATAATTGGGATTTTGCTAAGGCGCCTTTGCGCATATCTTTCATATTGCAGTTTAAGGAAAAGCGCAATAACCATTCCAACAAAGCCAAATCTGTGGACGGTTTAACATAGAATGGCGCGTCGGCTTGCGTCATGTATTTCAATGCTTTGGTGATCATGCCAGGCGCCGCTAAAGGGATCGCGTGACTTGGCGTGATCGTGCCACAATTGCCGTGTGACGTAGCGCCACCAACCGTATTTTTTTCAAGAATGCGCACCGAGCGCCCTTGCTTCAGCAGAAACAATGCACAACTAAGCCCAATAACACCGCCGCCGAGAATTAATACATCTTGGTTTTGCATAGACACCGATTGAGTAAGTAGTAACTGTACTTATAATACAAACTTTGGGCGTTTACCGTAAGTCAGCCAGCGCCAAATAAATTCAATGGGGCCCATGGTGAAACGGTTTAACCACCATTTGCTGAGCAGCATTTGCACAGCAACCAAAGCCAATGCAAAAGGAATATGCCAAGCTCTGGGCAATTGTTGGTAATAGCCCAACCCATAACCATAGAAAATAAATGTGCTAATGATGGATTGACCCAAGTAGTTGGTTAGCGCCATTTTACCCAGTGGTGCAAAATTTTGCAGAATCCTTTGCGCCCAATCGATAGACCATAAATAGCGCAAACCAAAGAAATAACCCAAACACATTAAAGGCCCGGCCAACATATTGAGGATGTTTATTTTGGCGAATTGCCAATCGATATTTACTGGATTAATTTCAGGAGCAATCCAAACACTGAGCAACATCAGCATCAGCCCTGAAACCCATAATAATACGGCGTAGCATAATGATTTCAAACTTGGGTTGTTTAACGGAATGACTAAATTCCTGCGATATAGCCACACGCCTAACATGAACATTGCCACCGTCATTGGCAATTGAAAGAGGATTGAAAGGAAATCATTCACAAATTGACTCAGTCGCCATTGTATGACTTCGCCATAACTACTGTGGCCAAAAATTAGTGCCTCGTTGGCAA
>JAGNUI010000074.1:0-5297 GCA_017987065.1 Arenimonas sp. | reverse complement strand
GATTTGCCAGCCATCGGATGATTCAAATCAACATCAACAACGCTCATGCCCACTTTGAGAATGGTCATGGCACGTTGGCCCATTTCAGTAGGTAGCACCACTTGCATGCCGGGTATGAGTTTGGCATTTTTGAATAATTTCTTAGGAATGCGCTGCGTTAAACCTTCACGACGCTCACCATAAGCTTGCTCGGGGCTGATGGTAACCTCGATGTGATCACCCGCCTGCTTGCCCATTAAGGCTTCTTCCAAGCCAGGAATGATGGCGCCATGCCCCACCAATACACTCAGCGCATCGGTGTTCTTTGAGCTTTCCAGTTGTTCTTTACCGGTTTCGGTAACGGTATAGTGGAATTTAACCACTGAGTTTTTATCGATATTCATAATAAATCCAGACTTAAGAGTGACGAAATGGCCTAAATTAGGCACAATGAAAGACCGCCTATTATCCAAGTTCGTGCTAAATAATGCTAGCAAATTCAATAAAAACCTGTTTACTGGTGTTCTTGTTGTTGATTGTAAGTGCTTGCGCCAGCAATCCAGAGCCAAGCAACCGCGAATTATCTGCCAGCCAAAAAAGTACTGCCAATGATGTGCTTTTCCATGCCATTAGTTTGGTAGGAACACCTTATAAATATGGAGGAAACTCACCAAACACAGGCTTTGATTGTAGCGGCTTGATTAATTACGTTTTCCTTACCAGTGCTGGTTTAAAGCTACCACGCACCACCCTTGAACTGATTGAAATCAACGCACGCCAAATTAATCAAGACCGTTTATATCCAGGCGACTTGGTGTATTTCAACAGCAATGGCGGCAAAGTTAGTCATATTGGCATCTATGTTGGTGAACGCCGCTTTGTGCATGCACCGAGCTCTGGCGGCACCGTGCGAATGGATAATATCGACACGCCCTATTGGCAAAAGCATTTCGTGACAGCCAAGCGCGTTTTAGCTGCAAATTAAGTATTACAAGCACTTAAGCTGAAGCAATGATTCAGCTTGACTTGGCTTTTCTGAACTAAACCGTTACACTACGCGCTGAAAGAAACGGTTCGTCGCCTAATCTCTGTGCTGATATCAACGCACTTACTCCACACGAATCCACTCTCAGGCGCAATAGCGCAGTGTTTAGCAACGTGGTTTTAGGAACGTTGCGTGTAGGAGTTACAACCATGTCATTTGAATCCCTTGGGCTTTTGCCTGAGCTTGTCCGTGCTTTATCCGATAAAGGCTATACCGAAGCCACTGCTATTCAGAGCCAAGCCATTCCATTAATTTTGAACGGTGAAGATGTTTTGGGCGGCGCCCAAACCGGCACCGGAAAAACTGCCGCATTTGCTTTGCCGGTGTTACAACGTTTAATTGAGCATCCCAATGCCAAAACCAAAGGCCCACGCGTTTTAATTTTGGTGCCTACCCGCGAACTCGCGGTGCAGGTTCACACCAGCATTCGCGAATATGCCAAACATATTCGTATCCGCTCTGCGGTGATGTATGGTGGTGCCAGCATGAATCCACAGATGATTGCTGTAGGTCGTGGCCTCGATATTTTAGTAGCCACACCTGGTCGCTTAATGGACCACATGGAACGTGGCACCGTGCAATTGCATAAAGTGGAAACCTTAATTTTGGATGAAGCTGATCGCATGCTTGATATGGGCTTTTTACCAGCCATCAAAAAAATTCTGAACCAAGTACCTAAACAACGCCAAACTTTGTTGTTCTCAGCTACCTTTGATGCACCAATTAAGCAATTAGCTTTGCAGTTCATGAAAAGCCCGAAAGAAGTGCAAGTGTCTTCTCAAAATACTGTGGCGCAAACCGTCAACCATATTGCCTATCCGGTGGATACCGCAAAGAAACGCGATTTGTTGATGGATATTTTAACAAAGCGTTATGAAGAACAAGTATTAGTGTTTATCAAAACCAAACATTTATGCAACCGTATTGCTGAGCAAATCACTAAAGACGGCATTCCTGCTTTAGCTATTCATGGCAATAAAAGTCAGGGCCAACGCTTGAAAGCATTGCAAGATTTTAAAGCCGGCAAAGTACGCATCTTGTGCGCTACCGATGTGGCCGCTCGTGGTTTAGATATTCCATTGCTGCCATTAGTAATCAATTTTGATTTGCCAATCATTGCAGAAGATTACGTACATCGCATTGGTCGTACTGGCCGCGCTGGCGCGAATGGTGAAGCCATTTCTTTGGTTGCCACCGATGAAGGCGGCTTATTACGCGCCATTAATCGTTTGCTTAAACAAGATATTGAATTGCAAGCACGCGAAGGTTTTGAACCAAGCCAAGCCATGCGTATGGGCAACTCAGCACCAGGCCGCGGTCGTCCAACGGGTCATCAAGCGCCACGTCGTAAATCAACAACGCCAAAGCATTTAAAAAGCCACGGCATGGCCTCACAAAAAAGCAAGCCGAGTAATTCATCCAGTCCTTGGAAAAAATCCAACACGGGAAGCTAAACAAGCATAGAATAAATACCGCACTCTGTTGCGGTATTTTTTTATGCATTTGTCGAACAAGGAAAAGCTAATCTCACTGGCCAGTGCGCTATTAAGTGCACTCGTAGCCATGCTATTGTTTACCATTATCGCGTTTTGGATAGATACTGAAGAGCAAGAAAATCACTTGCATGAAATGTCGGCACAATCATTTGAGCATGCTCATGCCGTGATGCTTGAATTCGAAAATGGGCTAATTGCTTTAGCATCACTTCCCACCAGCGGTTGCAGCGATCAAACGATTACCCAATTACGAAGCGTCGTTAAAAACAGCAAATATTTAAAAAGCGCATCCATTGAAATTGGTAAAGACACATTCTGCTCGGATTCCGAACTGGTGTATCGAGTTAAACCATTGCCCGATTTTAAAACCGAAGACGGCATAACGCTTTGGTTAAATCGAAATAATATTTACAGCACGCAACTTAACACCATCTATTTACAACGTGGCAACGTTATCTTAAGCACACTAGAATCGCATGTGCTAAATATGATTGCTGAGCAAGATTTTCATGTCATGTTATTGAAGTCGAAACACAATCAAGTAATGGCCAGAAGCCCTGATAACATAACAATCTATCCCGATATCAATACAAAACTGTATGGTCGCAATGCGTATATTTCTAATGATGCTTTTCTCTATGAATCGATACACGATCCCGCATTAAAGTTTACCGTTATCACAGCCAAGAAAAAACATTCCATCATGAGCTATTGGCTAAGTACTTATTGGCTATGGTTACCCATTGGATTGCTGTGCGGGCTTTTAGCTGGCATTGCAACATTCCGACAAATGGAATTGAAACACATGCCAATACCCAAATTGGTCAAAGCCATTAAGAATCGCGAATTTGTTGTGCACTACCAACCGATCATTTCACTACAAACCGGAAAATGTATCGGTGCTGAGACCTTAATACGCTGGATGGGCTTGGATGGCGAATTGATTCACCCTGATTTATTTATACCACTGGCGGAAGATACCGGCTTAATTGAACCGCTAACCGATTTGATCTTGGATAGTGTGATCAAAGAATTATTAATGCCATTAAAATCGGGGGATTTTTATATCTCCATTAATCTTTCCGCTCGCGATATGGCAAAACCCCGTTTTTACAACATATTGAATGAGCGCTTGCAATCACACGGTATTGCACCCAATAAAATTGCCATTGAAGCGACTGAACACGGCTTCATGGATATTGAGCATGCTAATGAAAATATCAAACGATTTCGTGATGCCGGGCATGCCATTTTCATCGATGATTTTGGCACAGGATACTCTAGTCTTTCGTACTTGCAGAATTTAGCCATTGACGTGATTAAAATAGATAAGTCATTTGTGGAAGCCATTGAAACCGGCTCTGCAACCAGCTCGGTGATTAACCATATTATTGCCATGGCTAAACAGCTCAAACTTAAAATTGTTGCAGAAGGTGTGGAAACGGCAATACAAGCTGAGTTTCTTAGACATCACGGTGTTGATGCAGCGCAAGGTTTTTACTTTGCAAAACCAATGCCGGCATCTGAGTTTCTAAGCTATCTTAATCAGAACCGCGAATTGGCCGATTTATAAAGACTTTTGTATGCTTAGAAAAATTCAGATCAACAAACCAGGCAGTTATGATGTTCTTCAGCTCATTGAACACAGCCTTTCACAACCCGAAGCAAACCAAGTTCTAATCCAAGTTAAAGCCTGTGGTGTTAATTATGCCGATAGCATTATCCGCATGGGTTTGTACGCATCAGCTAAACAGCTGCATGGCTATCCAATAACACCTGGATTTGAAATTGCTGGGATTATTACTCATATTGGTAGTGCCGTAACAGACTTTCAAGTTGGCGATGAAGTCGTGGCTTTAACACTATTTGGTGGTTACTGTTCACATATTGTTCTCAACGCCGATCGTGTTTTCCATAAACCCGCAAACTTAACGTTCTCCCAAGCAGCAAGTATGCCAACGGTTTTTTTAACGGCATGGTTTATGGTACGAGAACAAGTCATGCCGAAAGTGGGCGATGTTTGGTTGGTGCATTCTGCAGCAGGCGGCGTTGGCTCGGCGCTTTGTCAGCTGGGCCGTCTGGCGCAATGCAAGGTTGTCGGCGTTGTGGGCTCAGGCCATAAACGTGAAAGTGCATTAGCCATGGGCGCTACAGAAGTGATTGATAAATCCTCGCAGAATTTATGGCAACAAGCCCAATATCATTCACCAAAAGGTTATCAAGCCATCTTTGATGCCAATGGGGTTTCCACCTTGAAACAAAGTTATGGTCATTTAGCACCAATGGGCAAACTCTGCATTTATGGCTTTGCTAGCATGTTGCCGCATAACGGCAAACTCAATTGGATAAAAATGGCGTTTGATTGGCTGCGCACGCCGCGCTTTAATCCTTTGCATATGACGCAAAGTAATAAGAGCGTATTGGCTGCCAATTTGAGTTTTCTTTCCGAACATGCCGTTTTATTGCGCACCGGCATGTTGGAGTTGCTAGAGCTGTTCGCCAATGGCGATTTAACGCCATCAGCTATAACCGAGTTTCCGCTAGCCGACGCTGCAAAAGCTCAGGCATTTATTGAGTCTGGGAAAACCGTTGGCAAATTGGTATTGATACCTTAGAACGGTTTGGCAATCACTAAATAGATAACAAAAAATAACAAAAACACCGGCAACTCATTCAATACCCGTAAAGTAAACGGTTTTGGCAATGGCGTACCCGTTTGGGTTTTCTGTAAGCGCTTATAGCTCCAAATATAATAAGCAAATAATAGGGCAACCAAC
>JAGNUI010000073.1 GCA_017987065.1 Arenimonas sp. | reverse complement strand
TTTAGGCTTTTAGACCGGCTTGTGCGAATTTAATAAGATGTTGAGCAGCTTTTTCACAATGAGATTTTTCAGAGACCCCAATTTGACGTTTAATTAAACCAAAATCGGCCATGGCGTAGGTTAGCGAACCCGCGACAAAATCCATTCGCCAATACAACTCTTCCTTGCTTAGATTGGGCAGGCAATGTGCAATCGCTTGGGCAAATGCACGTAATACTTGGCCATAATTCTCAGATAAAAAGTTACGCAGCCCGTCATTTTTCTCTGCGTAGGCTCGCGCAAGCACTCTAACAAAGGAACCGCCATGCTTATCCATGGTTAATGCAAGGGCAGGCTGGATAAAGGCCAGTAAAATGGCCTCTAAATCGGTATCATTTTTTTCAATCACTTTACTGAGCAGCGCGAGTCTTTTTTCACTCATTTCATCCATACGATGCTTGAATACTTCTTGAACTAGGTTTTCTTTAGTTCCAAAATGGTAATTGACCGCCGCAATATTAACATCGGCCCGAGAAGTAACTTGCCTTAATGATGTTCCAGCAAAGCCATTCTGTGCAAACAAGTCTTCAGCGGCATGGAGAATCCGCTCTTTTGTATTGAAATGATTAGACATAAGTCCTCGTTATCAAATTAAACACTTGTTTCAATCGTACGCTTGATTGAATATACGGTCAAGCTACAACTGTATCTATTTGAATTTACGTTAAATACCAAATGTTAAAATCCGCTTTTATAGGCATGCAATGATAAAAAATGCTAAAATTGTCGTTTTAATCAATCTTGCTTTTGGAGCATACAAACATGGCTATCGAACGTACCATTTCTATTATCAAACCTGATGCAGTTGCAAAAAATGTTATTGGCAAAATTTATTCACGTTTTGAATCCAATGGCCTGCAAATTGTGGCTGCCAAAATGAAGCATTTGTCCCGCCAAGAAGCTGAAGGCTTTTATGCCGTGCATAGTGAGCGTCCTTTTTTCAATGCATTGGTTGAATTCATGATTTCTGGCCCGGTGATGATCCAAGTTTTGGAAGGCGAAAATGCCTTATTGAAAAACCGCGATTTAATGGGTGCCACCAATCCTAAAGATGCTGCGCCAGGCACCATTCGTGCTGATTTTGCTGAAAGCATTGATGCGAACGCGGTGCACGGTTCTGACAGTCTTGAAAATGCTGCTATTGAAATGGCCTATTTTTTCACCGATTCAGAGCTCTGTTCACGTTAAAAAATGACAGACATGACGAAAATTAATCTACTTAACCTGGATCGTGCCGGTTTAGAATCATTTTTTGCCGACGAACTCGGTGAGAAAAAGTTCCGTGCCCATCAGGTTATGAAGTGGATGTATCACCGGCATGTCTGTGATTTTGAGCAAATGAGCGATTTAGGTAAAATTTTGCGCGCTAAATTGCAAGAGCGTGCCGTAGTGATGCCGCCTAATATTATTCTCGATAAACCATCCACAGATGGTACGCATAAGTGGTTGCTCGGTATGGATCAGTCCAATGCCATTGAAGCCGTTTTCATTCCTGATAAGGGCAGGGGAACATTGTGCGTATCCAGCCAAGTCGGTTGCGCTCTAAATTGCCATTTTTGTTCAACGGCTACGCAAGGATTCAATCGAAATCTTTCGACGGCTGAAATTATTGGGCAAGTGTGGGTCACTGCTAAGCACTTAGGCAATGTGCCGCATCGTCAGCGAAAGTTAACCAATGTGGTAATGATGGGCATGGGCGAGCCATTGATGAATTTTGACAATGTGGTTCGTGCGATGAGCATTATGCGTGATGATAACGGCTTTGGCTTGGCCAATAAGCGGGTTACTTTATCAACTGCCGGTTTAGTGCCCATGATCGATCGCTTGTCTGAAGTCAGCGATGTGTCATTAGCCGTTTCATTGCATGCGCCGTTTAATGATCTGCGTACAGAGCTTGTGCCATTAAACAAAAAATACCCTATCGAAGAATTGCTTGAGTCATGCGTACGTTATGCGTTGAGAAAGCCACGCACGTCAATCACTTTCGAATACACCATGATGAAAGGGGTTAATGATCTTCCAGAGCATGCCCGTGCGCTCGGCAAACTGATGCGCCAAATTGACGCTAAAGTGCAGCGCGCCAACACCGCAAAAGTAAACTTAATACCCTTTAATCCATTTCCTGGTACCAAGTTTGAAAGATCGGATGATTCACAAATTCGAGAATTCCAGAAACTATTACTCGATTCTGGGGTCTTAACTATGGTGCGTCGCACTCGAGGTGATGATATCGATGCGGCCTGTGGTCAGTTAAAGGGGCAAGTCATGGATAAAACGCGTCGACAAGCCACATTTAATAAAAAATCATTGATACAAAGCATCACACAAACTCACTAATACCGATGAATCAAATGCAAAATCCTTTATTTAAAGAACCCATTGGCATGACTTTTAAAATAAGGCGTGAGCAATTAGGCATGAGTCTGGATGATGTGGCTAAAAACCTTAAGTTTGGAGCGCATTTAGTCAGTGCAATAGAATTGGAACAATGGGAAAGCCTTGGGCCTCCAATTTATGCCAACAGCTATATTAATAGTTACATTAAGTTGCTTGGACTAAATAGCGAAATTCGCAATGAAATCCCTCGTTTCAAAAGTGATTCTGCATTAAAAGCGGTGGTAACGCCGCGACTAACGCCAAGTTCATCGCTTCCTAAAGCATTTTTGGCCATTTTCATCGTTTGTGGCTTAGTCGCTATCATTGCATTTGTTTATTCGCGGAATCAGCCAGCCGAAGAACTAACGCCTAGCTTAGCCAATTCAATCAGCGCCGAGATTCCAAACGCCACAATGATGGCTAAAAATCCGCTAACTCAGCCAAAAGTGGAAGCGAAAGCCGCTCCTCTGCCAGCGCAAGCGTCAGCTATTCCATTGGCTGGAAATACCTCAACACTGAAAGAAATTTCTGTGCGTACGCAAACTGAAGCTTGGATGGAAATTCGCGATTCGAATAATGCTGTGGTGTTCAATGAATTGATACCTGCAAATGAAGATCGTAAGCAATCAATCGACAAAGTAGGTAAAATTACACTCGGCAGCGCCTCAAAAGTGGTACTTTCAATAAATGGTAATGTGCAAGACTTAAGCCCTTTCGCCATTAGCGACGTTGCACGATTTACAATAGATCAAGATGGCAAAGCTACGGCTATTTCTAAATAACATTTAACCCAACCGATACCAGCAAATATTATGTCCGAACAATACGACGAACACGAACAAAGCGAACGCGTTAAACAATGGCTGTTAAAAAACGGCTCTAATATTTTAACCGGCATATTGCTAGTTATATCGGCTATTGCTGGTTGGCAATGGTGGCAGAGCAAGCAACTAAACCAAGGACAAGAAGCAGCGAATCAATATCAGCTTTTTATTAATGCTGTTGATAAAAATGATGCCTCTAAAGCAATTGTTTTGGGTGAGTCTTTTATAACAAACTATTCAAAAACCGAATTAGCTTTTTTTGCAGCGTTGCGCCTTGCAAAGTTTCAGTTGGATCAAGGCAAACCGGATTTAGCATTAAAGGCATTAGAAAAAGCTAGATCAGTAGCCATTTCTGACAACAACATTGAGTTGGTAAAGCTCAGAATAATTCAACTAGATCTTTCGCAAGGTAAATACGCTGATGCGGAGAAAAAATTGTCTGGCTATAAACCTGTTTTTTTTCCTGCAGGGTATGCTGAAGCGCAAGGCGATTTGGCTTTAGCTAATGCAAAAAGAGGCGATGCCGCAACTTTTTATCTGTCTGCAATAAATCAATTAGCATCGAATGCTGGTTCTCGTGCCTTACTTGAACTGAAACTTACAGAAGCAGGCGGCAAGGTTGGAAGCACACAAACGGAGATTCGTTAATGGCTATAAAAAATGTAGTTATTGCATCGGCGCTGATTGCTTTGGCAGGTTGCTCATCAATAAGCAATGTATTCAAGACTGATAAAGAAAAAGTAGAAGGTCCTAGCCCATTGGTTGAACTGGCTAAGCCTATTGCAATAAAGAAATTATGGAGTGTGTCAATTGGTCAGGGCGAAGGCGAATTAGGCCTACGGCAAAAACCTTTTATTGATGGCGACACTATTTTTGCTGCTGATAGCGCTAATGAACTAGTAGCCATTGAAAAAGCTACCGGAAAAATTAAGTGGCAGATTAATGCCAATAAAGATCCTAATGTTGGCGGTTGGAAATTTTGGGAAAACAAAACACCTACCTTCGCATTAACCGGAGGCCCGTCAGTGTATTCAGGGCTTCTGGCTATCGGCAGTCGTAATGGCGAAGTGATGGCATTTAACGCATTAGATGGTTCATTATTGTGGAAGAAAATGGTCAGCTCTTCTGTTGTTGCAGCGCCTTTGGTGACGTCTGACACCGTTGTAGTTCGTGTTAACGATGGCAAGGTTTTTGGTCTAGATTTTGCAACAGGTGAAAAAAAGTGGCAATTTGATCGTGGCATCCCAAGTCTTACAGTGCGCGGCAATAGCTCGCCAGTCTTAGGCCCTGGATTTATATTTGTTGGTTACGAAGACGGTACTTTGATTGCACTTAATCAAAATGATGGCACGCGTGTTTGGGAACAATTAGTCGCCAAACCTGATGGTCGTAGTGAAATCGAACGCATGTCAGACATTGATGGTGAGATACAAGTAGGCGACCAAGAAGTTTTCGTTAACTCTTATCACAATTCAACCATGGCGATTAACTTGGCCAATGGACAACCTATCTGGGTTCGCGAAATTGGTGGTTATGCTGGCATAGCCTTGATGTCGGATCGCGTTATTTTGACTGACAAAGCCGGTAATGTGTGGGCTTTGGATCGTTTAACGGGTTCCGATTTGTGGAAACAATCCGGGCTCACCAAACGCGGTTTAACCACGCCGGTGATTCAAGGTTCTTTCGTCGTAGTTTCTGATCAAGAGGGCTACACGCATTGGTTGGATAGTTCAACTGGCGATATAAAAGGTCGTGTTCAAAATAGCGATGCCGTTGTAGGCACGCCAGTGGTTTCAGACGACGGTATTTTATTCGTCCAAAGCGTTGACGGCAAAGTCTCTGCTTTCGGTTTGGCGCAATAAATATGCTTGATATGGTCGCCTTAGTGGGACGGCCTAATGTGGGCAAGTCAACCTTATTTAACGGTTTAACGCGCACTCGTGACGCCTTGGTGCATGATGAGCCTGGCGTCACCCGTGATCGTCATTACGGTTATTGCCGATTAAATCCGGAGCGACCGTTTATTGTCTGTGATACTGGCGGCGTGTCGGGTGAAGATGAAGGTCTGGCCGGCGCAACCGCTAAGCAATCTTGGCAGGCCGCAGCAGAGGCTTCATTAATATTATTTATTGTCGATGCTAAATCAGGCCCAGAACTGCTTGATCATGAAATTCTATTAGGCTTAAGAAAGCTTAATAAACCGATGATTTTGGTCATCAACAAGATTGACACCAAAAATTCCAACGACACCATCAATGATTTCGCATCGTTTGGATTTCAATACGCTATTCCCATTGCTTCCGCGCACCAACAAGGTGTGCCGGAGTTATTGGAACTGATTACATCTCTACTACCTGAGCAAATTGAACAAGAACAACCCGTTGATGACGGTAGGTTACGTTTAGCGTTTATTGGTCGCCCAAATGTGGGTAAATCAACCTTAGTGAATCGCTTGCTCGGTGAAGAGCGCGTCATCGCCTCTGATGTGCCAGGCACAACCCGCGATTCCATAGCGATTGATTTAGATCGAGACGGGCACGAATATCGATTGATAGATACCGCTGGACTTCGTAAACGTGGCAAAAGAGAAGAGGCGGTTGAAAAATTCTCGGTGTTTAAAACGATGCAATCCATTCAAGATTGCCAAGTAGCTGTTGTGTTATTGGATGCCGGCGAGGGCGTTACTGAGCAAGATGCGACCGTTTTAGGCCATGTGTTAGATTCGGGCCGTGCGTTGGTCATTGCAGTCAACAAATGGGATAACCAAAGTACCTATCAACGTGAGCAAACCAAGAGCTTGTTAGATCGAAAACTGTCTTTCTGCACTTGGGCGCCCATTGTCACGATTTCAGCCAAACACGGCACGGGTATGGCCGAGCTATTTAAACTGATTCATAAAGCCTATGACAGCGCAACTTACAAGTTCACCACCGCTGAAGTTACCAAAGCTATTGATATAGCGTATACAACCTTTCCGCCACCGGTGGTGCGTGGTCATGTGGCTAAAATGAAATATGGTCACCCAGGAAACACCAATCCGCCCACGTTTATCGTTCACGGCAATCGTCTGAAAACATTGCCGGATAGTTATCGGCGTTACTTAGAAAACTTCTTCCGTAAACGTTTCAAGCTAATTGGCACGCCCATCCGTTTCGTGTTTAAAGACAGCGAAAATCCGTATGAAGGCAAGAAAAACGTATTAACTGACCGTCAAATGGAAAAACGTAAACGCCTGATTCGCCACAACAAGCGCAAATAATCCGATGCCAGTTACTGTGGTTAGCGTTAATCAAGCCTATGCTATGCAACAAAATGGCATGCAGCTGATTGATGTCCGTGAAGCCAGCGAATGGGCCACCGGTATGGCGCAAAGTGCAAAGCCAGTCAGTAAATCAGAATTAGAGACAAATGCATGTCACCACATCACAAGCTTTGAGCAGCCTGTTTTATTGTTATGCGCCGGTGGCAAACGTTCTGACGCTTGTGCCCAAAGTCTTGCAGAGCA
>JAGNUI010000072.1 GCA_017987065.1 Arenimonas sp. | reverse complement strand
GTTTCTTTATTGATTGTAGGCATCAATCAAACCAGCGATGTCTCCGAATCTGGCCGCGTAGCCCGCAGAGCTATCATTTGGATTTTATTTTTCCTACTATTTTCGGGAGCACTTGCGGCACTCATGGCGCCTGCCATGTTGAATTGGCTGCCCCATGATCCGCAATTGATGCAAACACTGCAACAGCTTGCCAGTGCCTCGCCAACGGCCATGCCTGCTGCCAATACAGCGGATTGGACCACTGGCTTTATTCCATCGAACGTATTCTCTGCTGCCGTTCAGACGGCCATCGTGCCATTGGTTGCTTTCACACTGTTATTTGCATTTGCACTCACGCAAATTGAGAGCGAGCGACGCAAGCAATTAGTGTCGTTCTTTCAAGGTATTGCCGACACCATGATTGTTATGGTGGGCTGGGTTCTGTGGATTGGGCCTTTAGGCGTTTTTGGTCTGATTTTCCCTATTAGTGCCCAAGCGGGTGCTGGCTTACTAAGCGCTCTAGGTTTTTATGTGGTCATGTTGAGTGTTTTGTATATCACCATCACTTTGCTCATGTATGTTTTTGCTTGTGTTGGCAAAGGTGAGCCCTTGAAGCGCTTTGCATCGGCCATATTGCCGGCACAGGTGGTATCGATGAGCACACAATCTTCCTTAGCGAGCTTACCGGCCATGGTTGAAAGTTCCAGAGTCTTGAACTACCCCACGCAAGTTAGTGGCTTAATTTTGCCGATGGCCGTATCCATCTATCGGATTACCAGCCCAATGCAATACTTAGGTGTTGTGTCGTTTATCGCATGGTCTTATGGCATTGATTTATCAGTGACGCAAGTGGCTACAGCGGTTTTGCTTTCGGTGGTCATCAGTATGGGTTCCGTTGGATTGCCAGGCCAAGCCGGCTTTATGGGAACAAACTTACCGATTGTACAATCCACGGGCTTACCTATCGAGCCCTTGGGCATCTTACTTGCGGTCGATATCATTCCTGATATTTTCGCAACGCTTGGCAATGTTACCGCCGATTTGACGGTGACCAGTAAAGTGGCCAGGTCTGAAATGGGTGATGTAAGCAGTTAAAACTTTAAACGATCGCTGAGCTTGTCGAAGCGTAATACCTCGACTCAAATTCAAGGCAAAAAAAACCTCGTCAATTGACGAGGAATTTTAAGTGGCGTCCCCACGGGGATTCGAACCCCGGTCGCTACCGTGAAAGGGTAATGTCCTAGGCCTCTAGACGATGGGGACAGCGAGCCTAAAATTGCATACATCTACTACTTTGAAACTATCTCTGGTGGAGCTAAACGGAGTCGAACCGTTGACCCCTTGCATGCCATGCAAGTGCTCTACCAGCTGAGCTATAGCCCCACATTAGGAGAGTGCAAAGTATAGAGATATTTTAATTTAGCGTCAAGCTTTTAACACGGAAAAGATTAATTTTCGATAAATGCTTCAGCTAAAACCTCTGGAAACCATGAGTCTTTACGGTGATTTTGTTGCTTCAGATACAACAGCCACTTATTCAAAAAGCCATTCATTCGCAAGCGATGTGAGAGCATTTGCGCAATATTTGGCCTAACGCCAAGCACATCTTGCCAACGTTTACCAACATAACAATGGCTAACCTCGCATTGTTTGGAATCCAAATAGATTCGAATCATTGCTGAGGGATCCAGTGCCCCGGTGTGCTCATCTTGTAGGGTATAACTGAGTTTAATTTCAATGGTGTAATTGTGACGTTCTAACACTTCAAGCCTAAGTAATAAGCCATCTAGGCCTTCTGAGAAAAATACGCCGGGCTTAAGGTTAATAAAGTCAATCATGGAAGATAATCGTTGAAAATTATCCGTGTACAAATCCATCAGCCAAGTGAAGCGATTTAACCGATTATATAAAACTGTATTAGAAGAAATCGACATCTCAGTAATGTTGGTTCTGTATGTTTAAATGTGCCAATATTTTACTGGCCATTTCTTCAATGGAGGTGTTCGTTGAAGATACGTGGGGCAGCCGAATACTTTTGAATATCGCTTCAGCCCGTTGTACTTCCATTTTACATTGTGCTAATTCAGCATATTTTGAATTAGGTTTGCGGACTTGCCGGATTTGCTGCAAGCGCACAGGATCAATCGTTAAACCAAACAATTTATTCTTAAATGGCTGCAATCGTTTAGGTAAGCCCTCGCCTTGTAAGTCTTCATCAGTAAGTGGGTAATTAGCTGCTTTAACGCCATAATGCAGCGCTAAATACAAGCACGTTGGGGTTTTACCTGAACGAGATACACCCACGATAATGAGGTCAGCATTGGCATAGTTATAATTCATGCCATCGTCATGCATTAAGGCGAAATTGGTGGCGTCAATGCGCTCTTCGTAGGCTTTGTAGTTCACCAAAGCATGTGCGCCACCCACGCGCGGTTTACGACTGACACCTAATTCGTTTTCAAGTGGTAATGCAAAAGGAGTCAAAACATCCAACAATAAAGCGCCTGTGCTGGCAATAATGGTATTAGCCTGCATATCCACTACGCTGGTGAAAACGATGGCTTTTTTGCCAAGCAATGCTTGCTCAGCACTGATGGCATCTGCAGCAAGTTGCGCTTTTTCAAGATTATCGACAAACGGGATTCGACGCGCATTATATTCAATGCCTTCAAATTGGGCCAACATGCTGTGCCCAATGGTTTCTGTGGTGATTCCTGTGCCATCAGACAGATAAAATACCGGTCGCATACATACTCCTGTGCTATGCATTCATTGTGCCTTAATTTAGCCGCCAGTTGAGCCTTATGATTACGATTGCGTTCGGTTATAATGTGAGCCTGTATTTCATACCTTTTGGAGCAGTATTTTGAGTACTCAGGTTCTTTGGTTGGATCAACTGCGCTTGTCTGATTTGGCGCAAGTGGGTGGCAAAAACTCTTCATTAGGCGAAATGATTGGCCATTTAAGCCAATTGGGTGTTTCTGTTCCGGGCGGCTTCGCCACAACAGCCGATGCCTTTGCTGAATTTATCGCGTTCAATAACCTCACCCAACGTATTTACGACCGTTTAGATGGTTTAAATGTTGATGATGTAGCCACTTTAATGGCTGTGGGTAAAGAAATCCGGCAATGGGTGATGGATGCGCCTTTGCAAGCTGAGCTCGATAGTGCTATCCGTTTGGGATATCAACAAATGTGCCAACAAGCTGGCGCCACCGAAGTTTCTGTGGCTGTGCGCTCCTCTGCTACAGCTGAAGATTTGCCGGATGCCAGTTTTGCTGGCCAGCAAGAAACCTTTTTGAATGTTACTGGTGAAGAGGATGTAGTTGCCAAAGTGAAAGAAGTTTTTGCATCACTCTATAACGATCGTGCGATTGCTTATCGCGTGCATCATGGTTTTAAGCATGAAGATGTATTTCTCTCAGCCGGCATACAGCTGATGATTCGCTCTGATGTGGGTTCATCCGGCGTGTTGTTCACCTTAGATACCGAGTCTGGGTTTCGTAATGTGGTGTTCGTTACATCCAGCTATGGTTTAGGCGAAAACGTGGTGCAAGGTGCGGTCAACCCCGATGAGTTTTATGTGTATAAGCCAACCTTGCAGATGGGCAAACCAGCCATATTGCGCCGCACCATGGGCAGCAAGCAGATTCGCATGGTGTATTCAGCAGCTGAAGGCGAGCGCGTTAAAAATGAACCCACTCCAATCGAATTGCAAAGTCAATTCTCGATAACCGATGCCGATGTTGAAGAGCTTTCTAGGCAAGCCTTAGTGATAGAAAAACACTATGAGCGTCCTATGGATATTGAGTGGGCCAAAGATGGTATCACCGGTAAAATTTATATTGTGCAAGCGCGCCCTGAAACAGTGAAATCGCGTGGCAATGTGACCCAAATTGAGCGCTTTCATTTAAGCGGTAAGAGCAATGTGTTGGTTGAGGGTCGTTCGATTGGCCATAAAATCGGTTCCGGCGTGGCGCGTGTTATTCGCAACATCAGTGAAATGGACAAACTCAAAGCTGGCGATGTGTTGGTAGCTGATATGACCGATCCGGATTGGGAACCGATTATGAAGCGCGCCTCGGCTATTGTGACGAATCGTGGCGGTCGTACTTGCCATGCGGCCATTATTGCCCGTGAATTAGGCGTTCCTGCGGTGGTGGGTTGTGGCGATGCGATGGATAAAATTGTTGATGGCCAAGAAGTAACGGTCAGTTGCGCTGAAGGCGATACCGGTTTTATTTATCAAGGTTTGTTGGCATTTGAAAGAATCACCACCGATCTTGAAAACATGCCCCCTGCTCCACTTAAAATTATGATGAATGTGGGCAATCCTGAGCGCGCTTTTGATTTCGCGCAATTGCCGAATCAAGGTATTGGCTTGGCGCGCTTGGAATTTATTATTGCCCGCCAGATTGGTGTGCATCCCAAAGCACTATTGGATTTTGATAACCAGCCGGAAAACATCAAGGCGCAAATTCGCCCACTGATGGCAGGCTATGCCGATCCCGTTAGTTTTTATGTGGATCGTTTAGCCGAAGGCATTGCCACTCTAACGGCAGCCTTTGCGCCTGAAACAGTGATTGTGCGTTTATCGGATTTCAAATCTAATGAATACGCCAATCTGATTGGTGGTTTGCAATACGAACCGCACGAAGAAAACCCGATGATTGGTTTCCGTGGCGCATCACGTTATATCGATCCAAGTTTCCGTGACTGCTTCGAATTGGAATGTCGCGCAGTGAAGAAAGTGCGTGAGACCATGGGATTAAGCAACTGCTGGATCATGATTCCCTTTGTGCGCACTTTGGAAGAAGGCCGCAAGGTGATTGAAATTCTCGAGCAAAATGGTTTAAAACGTGGCGAAAACAATCTCAAAATCATCATGATGTGCGAATTGCCATCGAACGCCCTACTCGCCGATGAGTTCTTGGAAATCTTTGATGGCTTCTCAATCGGTTCGAATGATTTAACCCAGCTCACATTAGGCTTGGATCGCGATTCCGGCATTGTGGCGCATCTGTTTGATGAGCGTAATGCAGCGGTGAAAAAATTATTATCGATGGCTATTAGTGCAGCACGCGCCAAAGGTAAATACATCGGCATTTGCGGGCAAGGCCCTTCCGATCACCCCGATTTAGCCGATTGGTTATTACAACAAGGTATTGAGTCGGTGTCGCTTAACCCAGATACCGTGGTTGATACCTGGTTGCGCTTGGCGAAATTAAAAGCGAATTTGTAATGGATCCCCCTTAATCTCCCCCTTTCAAGAAAGAGGGGGAAGCGCGCAGCGCAGGGGGATTCCCATCAACCGGCCAGTTTACCCATAAATTGCCGGTAATATTTCAACTCATTGACCGATTCAATAATGTCAGACAAAGCTGTGTGGGTGCCTTGTTTTTTAAATCCATCCACCAAGGGTGCATTCCAACGCCGGCACAATTCCTTAATGGTTGACACATCGATATTGCGGTAATGGAAATAATCTTCTAGGCGTGGCATTAAGCGCGCCAAGAATCGACGATCTTGACAAATAGTGTTGCCACACATCGGTGAAACATTGGCATCAACCCAATCTGCTAAGAACGCAATCATTTGTGCTTCAGCTTGTGCTGCATTCAATTTACTATCTAAAACACGCTGCCATAATCCTGATTTGGTATGGGTATTACGATTCCAATCGTCCATCGCCTGCAGCGTTTCAACAGGATGATGAATGGCAAATTCCGGACTACTGGCTAATATGTTTAAGTCCGCATCGGTAATCACTGCCGCAATTTCGATTAACTCATCCGATTCAGGTCGTAAGCCTGTCATCTCGCAATCAATCCAAATAAGGCGCTGAGTTTTATTATCCATTAACTTATATACTCCATAATCGTTGCGTATACTGTAACAAATACCAGAGCCCATTTATTCATGTCCATCGACAATAATTACTCCATTCTAACCGCCATGTTAGCGCCGGCATTATTAATGGCAGCCACCGGTACACTACTGACATCAGCCAATAATCGTTTGGCACGCGTCGTTGATCGCCTTCGAGTGTTGGTTATTCAATGGAAGACGAATGAGTTGCGACATGATGCGCTTAAATTGCAAATCCTACGTCATCGTACGCGCACAACCTACATTCTACGTGCCTGTTTATTGCTGTATTTCGCTCTGGGATCCTTTATTGGTACCAGTTTGGCGATGGCATTAGATTTATTGAGTCAAAACCGTTTCCAATTCCTGCCAACCATTATGGGCGTGATTGGTGTGCTCAACATGCTAATCGCATGTGTGTTTATGGGTAAGGAAGTTTGGCTCTCGGTTCGTAGCTTTGATGCTGAACTCGATCAAGACTTAAAAATATAAATTGCTGCCGAACTACTTTTTACGCTTGGCTTTGAAATAAGCACTCAGCATAGCGCTGGCCTCAACGGCTAATAATCCACCCTGAACTTGAACCTGATGGTTATGCCGCGAATCACCGAGTAAATCAAATACCGAACCACAGGCTCCGGTTTTTGAATCTTTGGTGGCAAATATTAAACGCTTAACCCGTGCGTGCACTAATGCCATGGCGCACATGGCACAAGGTTCAAGCGTCACATACAGTGTTGTATCTAATAAGCGATAATTTCCGAGTTTTTGCCCAGCAGCGCGCAAAGCCAATATTTCAGCATGCGCGCATGGGTCGGAATCTGAGATGGTTTGATTATGCGATTCAGCTAAAATAATTCCGTCTGAACTTACTAATACCGCACCAACTGGAACTTC
>JAGNUI010000071.1 GCA_017987065.1 Arenimonas sp. | reverse complement strand
GCAATTTTGATGCTTTGTTCGGCCAAATAATGCGGATTGCAAATGTTGGGTGGTAAATCGCCTAATTCGCGGGTGAATTGCACGCCAGCAGCAATACCAACGCCCTGATTAAAAGCTGCCGTTTGCGCCTCTTGCACATAAACCGCAAGGCTTGCTAAGCTCACACTGGCTTTTTTACTGCGAGTGGCTGTGTATTCATAAGCAGCATGATCGGCGGCAATAATCGCTTGGCGTACCGCCCAATTGGCATCGCGATCTTTTACTGCAATATCGGTCAACGTGAGGTAAGCCTGTTTAACGGGTCCAGTTCGCAAAAAGCGTACGGCATCGGCAACGGCTTTCAAAAACTGCGGCACGGCAAATTTTTGTACATCACCAAGGCCAATCACTAGCACGCGTGTGCTTTTAATGCCTTGAAGGTCTTGCAACAGTAAAGTTTGACCGGGCTTTCCGGTGATATCGCCACGTTCCACCAAAACACTTAATCGACCATTGCTTGCTTGATCAATCTGAGTACCTGCGGGATTAAAGGTTTTATTGCTAAATGCACCAATAATGATGCAATCTGAAAAATCAGTTTGTGGAGTATTTTGGGTGGATACAAAGCTCAGTGCCATTTAGAATGTCCTATTGCGTGCGCTCAAATGAAGGAGCGCAAATGATAAACTACTATTGTAATTCATCCCACCACGAGAATCTGCCCTTTCCCCATGCGCTTAATAAACCGCTATTTGATTAAGCAGTTCAGCCAGTTGGCTATGGCTGTTTTGGTGGTGTTATTTATCATCAGTATTGGCGGGTTTCTAACCGATTTGATTGCTGAAATATCGCGCGGAAAAGTACCAGCCGGCCTGATGTTGCAGTTATTAGCCCTGCGCATGCCAAGATTCTTAAGCTTTGTAATGCCGTTAGCGCTGTTCATTGGCTTGATGATGGGCATTGCCAGGTTGTATGCCGATAGCGAAATGGCTGTATTGGCTTCTGTGGGGGTAAGTAGTCAAGAACTCTGGAAGCCTGTTGCTTGGGTGGCGGTACCTTTTGTCTTGATTATCGGCATTTCGTCGCTTTGGCTGACGCCTTGGACCGCTCAAAAAGCCAAAGCCATGATTGAGCAAGCCAATCGAAGCTTTTTATTATCTGGGCTTGAGCCTGGGCGCTTCGTTGAATTGCCTGGAAAATCCGGCATTCTTTTTGTTGGCGAATTGAGTTTAGATGGCAAATCGTTTAAACATTTATTCGTGCAGCGCGAAAAAAAAGGACGCTTAGACATTATCACCGCCAGTAAAGGCGAGTTAGTGCTGATTGGCGGCGCTCGTGTGTTGCGACTCAAAGATGGCTACCGCACTGAAGGTGAGCTGGGGCGCAAAGATTTCAGGAAGGTGCAATTCAAAATAAATGATATTCATATACCTGAGCCAAATGCTTCAAAGGCATCAACTAAATTAGATTCAGTGAGTACGCTGAAGTTGCTGAAAATAGGCAGTGCCGCATCAATTGCTGAATTTCATTGGCGGCTAGCGATGCCTTTATTTGCCATTATTTTATCTGTTTTAGCCATCCCCTTGGCTCGCAGTGAACCTCGACAGCCACAATATGGTTTAGTTTTATTCGCCATCATGGCGTATTTATTAGGCATGCTGTCTTTGTTGGCGGGCACGTTTATGCTCACAGAAGCAACTATTCCTAGTTATCTTGGCTTATGGTGGGCAATCATTCCCATGGCAGGGATCAGTTTTTGGCTGTTCCGTCGTGATGGCAGGTTTAAACCAGCATTGGTTGTTAATTCATGAGCCATTTTGCTAAGGAAATAACCTATTACTTAAGCATCAATGTCTTAAAGGCAACGCTTCTGGCGTGGTTTGTGTTGCTTGGGTTCTTTTTGCTGAGCGATTTTTATAACAACTTTACCAATATTGGCAAACATGGCTTTACATTAAACTATGCGGCGCTGGTGACCATATTTTCGACACCGCAAAATGCTTATGAATTGTTGCCTGTAGCTGGTGTCATTGGCTTGCTACTCGGATTAGGACAAATGGCGGCAAAATCAGAATTGATTGCCATGGGTTCGGTGGGTATTTCACGCCAACAAATTGCATTTGGTGCTTTATTGCCGGCCATTATTTTGTCGGGTGTGATGTTTTTTACTAATGAAACGCTTGGTACTAAAGCCGAAAAACAAGTATTGGCTTACAACGTATATAAGGCCAATAAAATAACCTTAGCTAAATACACCGGTGTTTGGGCTAAAGACGGCGAATTATTTTTTAATTCACGCTCAGGTGTTGCCAAGGGCAAGGGTGAAAAAGCATGGCTTGAGCTAGCGGATGTTCGTTTATATCGTTTTGATCAAAATGGTGTATTGCAATCAATTACTCAAGCAAAAACAGCGAATAATAAAGCCAAATATTGGCAATTGTATGGGGTTGAAAAAACCTCATTTGCAAAGACTGTAAGCATTGAACAATTTGGTACGGTGCCTTGGAAAACTAATATCACCGATGAATCACTAGAGGCTAGTTTAACCAGTCCTCGATACTTGAGCATTGGTGAATTGAGTAGCAATATTGATTATCTAGAACAAAATAAATTAGACGCCAGTGCATTCACCAAAGCGTATTGGGGGCGTTGGTTTTATCCGTTTAAGACGATTGTTTTATGCCTTTCAATCCTGCCATTTGCGTTCAGTTCATTGCGCACCGGCGGGCTTGGAAAGAGCTTGTTCTTGGGTATTTTAGTGGGCGTTAGCTCGTTTGTTTTAGAGCGATTATTCGTCAATTTAGCTGACGTGTTTCGTATTGATGTGCGATTAGCCTATTTTATTGCGCCAATGAGCGTATTCGGACTTTGTTGGGGTGTTTTAGCTAAACGGATTTAGGTTGCATGCGAACGAACATGGTGCCGGCCGCGATGTCGTGCAGGCTGCGGCGTTCGCGGTCGAACAAAGACCACAGCAATGTCCCGCCGAGCGTCAAGCTAGCCAACGTGAAGCGCAGCCACAGCTGCCACCATGCCGCGCGCTGGCCTTGTTCATCAGTAACTTTAAGGCGCCAGGGTTTCATGCCGATGGTCTGCCCGCCGATCCGCCAGGACAGCGTGGCATACAGCCCGAACACCAGCCATATGGTCGCAAAGACCAGATACGAGGCCGCACTGCCGGGTATCACCGGTTTATGCCCGGGCATGACCGCCAAAGACAGGGCGCTAATTACAAACAGCAAGGCAAGCCCGATCACTGCATCGTAAACCAGCGCCAATAAACGCCAACCTAAATGTGCGGGGCTAGCTCTTGGCTTTTCAATGGATAGTGATTGATTCATGCGCATAATCATAGCCTTGTTCAACAAGACACGCTAAGCTTTTTTGTATGACTGCAAAAACCACACAAATTCGTATCAATGCCCGAAAGGCAGAAGCCGTTGATGCCGCAGAACTATTAGTCATTGATTCGGTATTGGAACGCCTATGGGCCGAATTAGGCTTGTCTAAATCCAGCTTAGCCAGTTATCGCAGGGATTTAATGGCTTTATCGCGATTTTTAGGCCGGCGACAATTGCGCTTAGATGAGGCCATGCAAACCGATTTATTTGATTTTTTGTCATGGCGCGTTGGGCAGGGATATGTCGCTAAAAGCAATGCGCGAATGCTCTCAAGTCTTCGAGCTTTTTATCGCTTGAAGAGCAGGGATCAGATTCAATCTGAAGATCCAACCCGCTTGCTTGAAATGCCGCATTTACCTCGATCTGTTCCAAAAGCGTTGTCGGAATCGCAAATTGAGTCATTACTACAATGTGATCACGGCTCTGCAGCGGAGCAAATTGCTATGCGTTGTATGGTGGAGTTAATGTATGCCTGCGGCCTGCGGGTTAGCGAATTGGTTGAACTGCCCAGTGCTGGGGTCAACACTCGGCAAGGGCTATTGCGCGTGATGGGCAAGGGTGCAAAAGAGCGATTAGTGCCAATGGGTGAGGAAGCGCAGTATTGGTTAGAACAATATCTGGCTGATGTGCGGCCGGTATGGGTTGGTAAAAAATCAGTGCTTAGCTTTTTCGTTAATGCATCCGGCCAGCCAATAACACGGCAAGGTTTTTGGTTGTTGCTTAAAAAACGGGCTGTTTTAGCAGGAATAAACCCATCAGTGGTGAGCCCGCACGTGCTTAGGCATTCATTTGCCACGCATTTACTCAATCATGGGGCTGATTTACGTGCTCTGCAGATGTTGCTGGGGCATAGTTCGCTTTCCAGTACGCAAATTTACACCTTGATTGCCAAAGAAGGATTAAAGCGCATGCATAAACAACATCACCCGCGAGGATAGTTGGTTCAGCTAAGGTATGGCACAATATGCCATAAATTATTGGAATCCTATGAAAATTACTCGAATTGCTCTGGCACTATCCTTGTTTTTTAGCATACAGGCTTGCGCGCAACCTGCCGCACCGGTGGCAAGCAAAACAGTCGCCAAACCGCCGGTTGCCAAAGCTGTTTCCGCGCAGGATTCTCCAGAGATTCGGGCCGCGCTTTTAAAAATCGCACCAACCATTAAAATTACTGCAATTAAGCCATCTGTGTTGCCGGGGTTTAAAGAAGTGCTGGTTGATGGCAAAGTCTTGTATGTGAGTGCTGACGGAAAGTACCTCATACAGGGTGCATTGATTGATACCGTATCGCGTAAAAATTTAACCGAAATCAGTGAGGCGGTTAATCGCAAAGGCTTACTAGAGGCGGTGCCAAATGAGCACAAAATAATCTTTCCAGCAGCGAAACCAAAATACACGGTGACGGTCTTTACCGATATTGATTGTGGTTATTGTCGTAAAATGCACACACAAATGGCGGAATACAATAAGCTCGGCATCACAATAGCCTATCTTTTCTTTCCACGCTCCGGTATTGGTTCGGAGTCCTACCAAAAAGCGGTGAACGTTTGGTGCGCACCGGATCGCAAAGTGGCTATGACCATGGCAAAAAATGACCGCGTACTCCCGAAAAAGATGTGTACAAATTACGTTACCGCAAATTACAAATTGGGCATGCAAGTGGGTGTTGATGGCACACCAGCGGTTTATGCGGCCAGCGGCTTATTGATGGGCGGCTATTTAAGCCCGCCGGATATGTTGAAAGCATTGCAAGGGCTGAATAAATAATCGGAAATTAGCCTGTTGCAAAGGGTAAAACGAAAGTTTTGGTCTTGATAAGGTAAAATAGACGCCAACTCTTACAAGCATGCCAACATGATCGTTCTTGAAGGTTCAGCTGCCTTATCCAATTTCCGCCGTGATCGTCTTCAATTAAAAATTGCGCAAATCTCGCCGGATGCCGTGCTAGTGGGCGCGTGGCATGTGTATTTTATTGATAGTGCCGATTCTGCCAGCATAGATAACGATGCGTTGTGTCGAATTTTAGAGGCTAGTTCAAAACTATCTGAGCCTTTAACTGGCACCGTTTCACGGATTATTACCCCAAGACTCGGCACGCGTTCGCCATGGTCTAGCAAAGCCACCGAAATTTTGAAAGGCGCGCAACTTGCCATTGAACGCGTTGAGCGAGGCTTACGCATTGATATTTTGGGCGGTCCAGCATTTGGAAATGCGGCCTGGAAAGAAATTGATGCCTTGATTTCAGACCCAATGATTCAAACCGTGTGGTCAAGTTTCGATGAGGCCGATGAATTATTTCAGGCGCAACGCCGTGGTAATTTAGCACGGGTTAATATTGAACAATTACCAGAAGCTAACCTTCAATTAGGTTTGGCTTTAAGTGACGATGAAATAGACTATTTGCAAACGCGTTATCGGGCATTGGGGCGTCAGCCTTCCGATGCTGAATTGATGATGTTTGCTCAAGCCAATTCAGAACATTGTCGTCATAAAATTTTTAATGCCAGTTACAGCATTGATGGTAAAGAGATGCCCCATTCTTTATTTGGCATGATTAAAAATACCCACCAAAAATCGCCGCAATTAACGCTCAGTGCGTATAAAGACAATGCGGCAGTGATTGAAGGCTTTAGTGCCCAGCATTTACGCACCGATAGCAATCATGTCTATCAATTTTCAGCTAAGCAAGACAGTGCCTTTTGCATCAAGGTTGAGACCCATAATCACCCAACAGCTATTTCGCCATTTCCTGGCGCTGCAACCGGTGCCGGCGGTGAAATTCGTGATGAAGGCGCCACTGGGCGCGGTGGCAAACCTAAAGCTGGCTTAACCGGTTTTAGCGTCTCGCATTTACGGATTCCCAATTTGCCACAATCTTGGGAAATGCCTCGGCCATTAAATCCTCGCACGGCATCTGCCTTTGAAATAATGACCGACGGCCCATTAGGTGGCGCGGCATTTAATAACGAATTCGGCCGCCCGAATTTAACCGGTTATTTTCGCAGCTTCGAATTAGCAACTCAAAACCCTAATGCGGTTAAAGGCTACGACAAGCCAATCATGTTGGCTGGTGGCTTAGGGGTTGTTGATCCAGGACAAGTGCAAAAATTGTTGTTGCGTGATGGTGATGCCGTTATTGTGCTTGGCGGACCTTCCATGCTAATCGGTTTAGGCGGTGGCGCTGCTTCTTCGGTGGCTTCTGGGCAAAGTTCAGAAGCGCTCGATTTTGCCTCAGTGCAACGCGACAATCCTGAAATGGAGCGCCGTTGCCAAGAAGTGATTAATCATTGCTTTGCCAAAGGCGAGCAAAATCCGATTCGCTTTATGCACGATGTGGGTGCTGGTGGTTTATCTAATGCGATTCCAGAATTACTGCATGATTCGGGGATGGGCGGCATTATTGATTTAGCAAAAATTCCCTGCGACGACGCTTCTTTGTCGCCCATGCAACTTTGGTGCAATGAGTCGCAAGAGCGCTATGTTTTGGGTTTGGCTGTAGAACATGTTGCCGAGT
>JAGNUI010000070.1 GCA_017987065.1 Arenimonas sp. | reverse complement strand
CTATTTCGGGCACAATAAGCTCTGAAATATTTGGATTTATTCTATGATTTTTATCCACCATATCAACCCAGTGGCCATTGCCTTGCCATTTTGGCCGCACGGTATTCATTGGTACGGCATTATGTATTTGCTGGGCTTTGCTACTGCCTTTTTTTTGGGCCGTAGTAGAATTCGCCAAGGTCGTTTCGGAGATATTAGCGAAGAGCGATTCAGCGATTTATTGTTTAACTGCATGCTCGGCGTGGTTGTTGGTGGGCGTATTGGCTATGTGCTGTTCTATGCGTTCTCGGAGTTTCTCGCCAATCCTTTGTTCTTATTTAAAATTAATGAAGGTGGTATGAGTTTTCATGGCGGCTTGTTGGGTGTGATGGCAGCCGTTGCCATTTGGTCCTATCAAAACAAAAAACACATTTTTGACACCATGGATTTCATCGCACCATTAGTGCCTGCTGGTTTGGGTTTTGGACGGCTTGGAAACTATATTGGTGGAGAATTATGGGGGCGCTTAACGGGCAAAAATTGGGGTGTGGTATTTCCGCGTGCCGATGCTGATTTGGCCTCGCAATCTTTGCAGCAGTTAAATGTACTCAATGATGCCGGATTACTCATGCCATATGCCCGCTATCCTTCACAGTTAGCGCAAGCATTTTTAGAAGGTCTAGTTTTATTTTTGATTTTATTCTTTTACTCAAAAAAACCAAGACCGCGTTATGCCGTATCTGGAATGTTTGCATTGTTTTACGGTATTTTCCGTTTCACCGTCGAATTTATTCGTGAACCAGATCAACAGTTAGGGTTTATTGCTTGGGGTTGGCTAACAATGGGCCAATTATTAAGCTTGCCGGTTATTGCAGTGGGTATTTTATTGTTAGTGTTGTCAAAAAAACAAAAACAAGTAGGTTAAATGTGAAAGCGTATTTAGATTTTCTGCAACATGTGATGGAAAATGGACAAGATAAAGCCGATCGCACCGGAACGGGTACGCGCTCTGTTTTTGGGTACCAAATGCGCTTTGATTTAGCGCAAGGCTTTCCGTTAGTAACCACTAAAAAACTGCATTTGCGTTCCATCATCCATGAGTTATTGTGGTTTTTGAAAGGTGATACCAATATCGCTTATTTAAAGGAACACAAAGTCAGCATTTGGGATGAGTGGGCGAATGCCAATGGCGATCTTGGCCCCGTGTATGGAAAACAATGGCGCTCATGGCAGGGCAATGATGGCCAAGTGATTGATCAAATTTCGTGGCTCATTTCAGAAATTAAACGAAACCCAGATTCGCGCCGTTTAATTATTAGTGCCTGGAACGTGGCTGAGCTCTCACAGATGGCCTTAATGCCTTGTCACTGCTTGTTCCAATTTTATGTAGCCAATGGCAAATTAAGTTGTCAGTTGTACCAGCGCTCGGCCGATATTTTTCTGGGCGTGCCATTCAATATTGCCA
Organism: Arenimonas sp.; assembly: GCA_017987065.1. Classification (GTDB taxonomy): domain Bacteria; phylum Pseudomonadota; class Gammaproteobacteria; order Xanthomonadales; family Xanthomonadaceae; genus Arenimonas. The sequence goes on along the minus strand of JAGNUI010000070.1, from coordinate 5,455 downwards.
GCTACGCCTTGCTCACGCATATGATTGCACAGGTCTGCGATCTTGAAGTTGGTGAGTTCATCCATAGCTTTGGCGATGCACATATTTACAGCAATCATTTTGATCAGGTGCATGAGCAATTGAGTCGTATACCAACGGCATTGCCAAAACTAAAACTTAATGCTGCGGTAACGGATATTTTTTCTTTCAACATCGATGATGTTCAAATTGAAGGGTATCAACCACAAGCGGCCATTAAGGCGCCCGTTGCTATATGAGTACTATTACCTTGATAGCGGCTTTGGATAAAGGCCGTGCGATTGGTTTTGAGAATCAGATGCCGTGGCATTTACCGGATGATTTGAAGCGCTTCAAAGCGCTAACCACCGATAAAACAATATTGATGGGTCGTAAAACCGCTGAGTCTTTAGGGCGCACGCTACCCAACCGAAAAAATCTCGTACTAACCCGTTCCGGCCACGTTCCCTTTGCAGGAATGCAAGCAGTGGCTACGCTTGAACAAGCGCTTAGCGAATGCGAGAGCGATGCATTGATGGTTATTGGTGGTGGCGAAATATACACCTTGGCGTTGCCATTAGCCAATCGCCTTTGCCTTACCTATGTGGATACTGATTTAGCACAAGCGGATGCGTATTTTCCGGAATTCGATATTAGCCAGTGGCATGAGCTGACTTCGGAGTTTCACGCCACAGACCAAAAGCACCAATTCACCTTTCGCTTTACCGACTATTCGCGTATTGCACGTTAATTCTTATTTAAGACTAACGCTGCGCCCAGGGACTTGATGAATTCTCAGCTCCGGCCCAAGTTCTAATGCCGTCAAACTGCCACCCCAAACCGCTCCTGTATCAATGGCATAAACCCCTAAGCCCATAAATAATCCAAGCGTTGACCAATGCCCGCAAACAATAGGTAATTCGCGAACGGCATGCCCAGGCACTGAAAACCATGGGTAAAAGCCAGGCAACTGTGTTCCAGGCTTGCCTTTTTCTTCAAAGCCAATGCGGCCATTCGGCGTGCAATAACGCATTCTTGTGAAGATGTTGACGATGGCACGAAAGCGATCAGTACCATTGAGCTTTGGAGCCCAATTCGGTTGATTGCCATACATACTTTTTAGGTATCTTTCTGCATGATCGCTCTGTAGAATTTTTTCAATTTCTTGCGCGTATTTTAATGCTGTAGGCATATCCCATTTCGGTGACAATCCGGCATGCACCATTGCAAATCCCATCTGGGCATCAACGTGAAATAGCTTCTGTTGTTTTAGCCATGCGATTAATTGATCACGCTCCGGCGCTAAAAGTACCTGACGTAAATCAGGGTTGACCTTTTGTTGCTCTGCTTCGCTTCGATGGGCAATGGCTAGCAATGACATATCGTGATTGCCGAGCACAATGGTGCATTGCTCGCGAATGCTGTAAATAAGCTTTAAGGTTTCCAGCGACTGACCACCACGATTAACCAAATCGCCACAAAACCATAACCGGTCTTGGCTTGGATCGAATTTTATTTTCTCAAGTAAGCGGGCAAGAATATCGTAACAGCCTTGCAAGTCACCAATGGCATACGTTGTCATTGAGTGGGTATTCCAAATTTTAGTCAGGGTTATTTTAAACGATACTGGCGTTTGATGCGTTCAAAAAGTTGGCTAGCTGAATAAATTTGGCAACTGGGAGCTGTTCTGCACGCAATTCTGGCTTTATATCAACAGCTTGTAGCTGCTCGCTGGTGCATTGCTTACTTAATGCGTTACGCAGTGTTTTACGGCGTTGCGCGAAAGCATCTCTTACCACGGCAGCAAATAATGTTGGATTGTCGATTTCTATTTCTGTGGCCGGTTTAGGGATTAGTCTGACCACAGAGGAGTTGACTTTAGGGGGCGGACTGAAACAAAACGGTGGCACATCGAAAAGCGGCGAGACATGGCAAACGGCTTGCAACATCACACTTAAACGGCCATAAACTTTACTGCCAGGGCCAGCTGCCATTCGATCAACCACTTCTTTTTGCAGCATGAAATGCATGTCTTGAACATGCGTGCAGTGTTCTAGGGCATGAAATAAAATCGGTGTTGAAATGTTGTAAGGCAAATTACCCACCAAGCGAATTTTACCTTCAGCGGCCAACTTGTCGAAATCAACTTTTAAGACATCTTTATGCACGATGGTTAATTCGCCAAACCCATGCGCAGCTTCGCTGAGTGGCGTAATTAAATCACGATCAAACTCAATGACGGTCAACTTGCCATGGCGTTTTAATAAGGGGAAAGTGATGGCGCCTTGCCCTGGGCCAATTTCAACCAAAACATCTCCGGGTTTTGGATCAACCGAGTGCACGATGTGGTCGATGATACTTTTATCGGTTAGGAAGTGCTGACCGAGATTTTTTTTTGGTGGCGCTTTGAAATGATTCATTGCGAATGACCTGTTATTGCTAAGTTTCGACATAAACGCGCCGCCTGCCACAAGCTTTCATCGCTCGCTATGCCAAGCCCCGCAATTTCAAGCGCCGTGCCATGATCAACAGCGACTCTAGGGTAGGGTAAACCAAGGGTGATATTAACGGCTTGATCAAACCCAGAAAATTTCAAAACTGGCAAACCTTGGTCATGATACATCGCTAATACAGCATCTGCGTTGCTGAGTTTGGCAGGAATAAATGCCGTATCTGCGGGTAATGGCCCATCAAGTGCGAAACCTTGTAAACGTAATTTCTCAAGTACCGGAATAATAATTTCAATTTCTTCAGAACCTAAAATACCATTTTCACCCGCATGTGGATTAAGACCCAACACCACTATGTTTGGATGTTGAATGTTGAATTGTCGTTGCAATCCATCATGCAAAATACGAATGGTTTGTTCAAGCGATTCACGAGTTAAGGCATTAGCCACCTCGCGTAGTGGCAGATGCGTAGTGGCAAGTGCCACCCGCATTTGCTGATTAGCAAGCATCATTACCACAGTACACTTGGCTTGCTCGGCTAAAAATTCAGTGGTTCCCGTATAGGCAATTCCAGCCGCATTAATCGCTGCTTTATTGACCGGGCCAGTAACTACACCTTGCAGTTGGCCATCTAAACAAGCTTGGCCAGCATACTTAAGCGCAGCAATCACTTGTGCTGAATTACCTGGCTCAATATGGCCGAAATGAACAGGACTTGCCAATTTGAAGGGCAGAACGGCAAGTTCACCTTTAGCACAGGCATCACCGGGTTCTTTGCATGTTAGCGGAAGACCTAGCTTTGATGCGGCTTGTTGTAAATTATCTGGATCGGCTAAAACCACAAAATCACATTGATGATTTCGATGGGCAAGCTTAACGCACAATTCTGGACCAATGCCTGCTGGCTCTCCAGGAACAAGGGCCAGTCTGGGGCGTTGCATTAGGCTTGTGCTAAACGAGACTCTACAAAGGCCTCTGAACGTAATTGACGCAGGAAGCGCTCGTATTCTTCATCTGCTTTGCGTTGACCAATATTTTCGCGCGCCTGTCGGCGTTTAGAATCAGCATTAGCGTCTTGACTGCGTTTTCCTAAGCGCTTAATGATTGCATAGCCCGCTTCAAGTTTCATCACGGGTGATAGTTCACCGTCTTTTAATAGCACAATTTGGTTGCCAACTTGAGCGCCCCATTGATTTTGACTAAACCAATCAAGGATGCCACCTTTGTCGGCATTTAAATCAGGCGAGGAATACTGTTTAGCCAGTTTAGCCATATCGCCGCCTTTAAGAAGTTGGCCATGAATATCCTCAGCACGTTGCCGCGCCACTTCATTGCCACCCACAAGGTTTGGGTCAATAAGAATGGCTTGAGCTTGGTATTCGTCCACTAAGGTAGCTTTTTGGTCGCGAATTTCAGCCACCGTAATCAATTGATATCCACTAGGGCCACGTACCGGTTCTGATACATCGCCAGGCTTCATGGCATTAATCATTGAAGCAAATTGCGAAGGGATGGATTCATAACTGCGCCAACCAATATCACCGCCATCGAGTGCATTCTGAGCGTCAGAATAACGAATGGCAGCGGCTTTGAAAGTCATTTTACCAGTAACAATTAAATCTCGAATGCCATCGATTTTCTTCTTTGCCGTTTCAACTTGCGTGGCACTTGGGCTCTCTGGCAATGAAACCAATAAGTTGCCCAATGAAACTTCAGGACCGGCATTTTTTTGACTGGCCATCATTTGTTCAACTTCATTTTCACTCACTTGAACGCGGCTTTGCACATAACTTTGACGCAAGCGCTGAACAACGAGTTCATCGCGCAGTTTGTTACGGTAGTCGTCGTAAGACAAACCTTCCTTAACTAAGCGGTCTTGGAATTGTTCAAGGGTCAATTTATTGTTGCTGGCAATGCCTTGAATGGATTGATTAAGTTCAGCATCAGTAATGCGGATGCCAATCGCATTGGCTCGATTTACTTGCAGTTTCTGCAAGATCAAGCGGTCGAGTACTTGTCTTTCTAGAATGGCTTCAGGCGGCAACTGCCCTGCTTGCTTTGCATACTGAACTTTAATGTTATTCACAGCGGTTTCTAATTCGGTGCGTAACACAACATCTTCATCTACCACCGCCACAATGCTGTTTACCGCGGTTGAAGCTGGCGCGAGATCAGGTGTTGTTTGTGCCAAAACACTGTTCGTTGCAGCAACGCTAACTAATAGTGAACTTAGCGCTAGGCTTTTAAATAAAACAGACATGAACCACTCCAAAAATTGCCAATATTAAATAGATACATCAATACGCTAGGATACCATTATCCCTGAATAATTCAGGTTTACTACCAACTTGACCAATGCCATTCAGCTCCAATTCGATGAAAATACCAAGGTTTTCAGGGCTATCAAAGCTTCGTATAAACTTACGACCAAAAACCCTGAATGCTAAGCAACAGCTTTTCCACTCTAATCCAAGCGTTGATTCTAAGTTTTGCTTCTCAAGGATGGAATAGTCCCAACGCCCAAGTACGCGCCATGAGTTGTTAATAGGTAGGACAAAAGCAACGTCGATTTGTTCCGTAAAGTCTGCAAGATAACGATAATTCGCATTAAATTGAACGCCATTTTGCATCGACCAATAGCTCCTGAGTGACGTCAATTGATTGGCATTGGTACTTGGGCTCCATTGCTGGGTAAGGCCAATTTGCCATTGGTTACTGATCCGAACATTGGCTTCTGCAACCCAGTTCGATGTCGATTCTGTCAGAGGCGTTTCGCCAGGTAAATAAACTTTAGATGTGCTTAAGTAATTAATGCGACCAAGACTGAAATTGAGGTGTTCTTTGCCGGTTTCCTCATTCATGAACCGTGAAGTTAAAGCCATGGTAATTTGGTTGGCATCAGCTTGGCGATCAGCGCCTCCGTATCTGTTTTCACGAAATAAAGAAGACCACATGAAGGTTAATTCTTGGGTGTCAAATACAGGAATATCATTTTGATTTTGATAGGG
>JAGNUI010000069.1 GCA_017987065.1 Arenimonas sp. | reverse complement strand
GATTTAAAAATACGCTGTTGTCCAGAAAGTGGATCGGTAAACTCAATGCGCTTGGCTAATAATTGCAGCGGTTTTTCATAGGATTCTATTTCTAGAGCGATGTAATTCGGATAGATTTGATCGTTGAAAATTGGCAGTCCGAGCGCCGCCATATGCACGCGTAGCTGATGTTTTTTTCCGGTAAGCGGCTTTAATAAATACTTGCCCATGCCGTTGCGCTGTTCAATGAGTTCTATGTGCGTTTCAGAATTTTCGATGCCTGCAACTTCTTGCATACGCATAAAGTGCTCGCTTTCCTGCATGCGGCTACGATACGTCATCGGCAATACTAAATCATCATGAAAAGCTGCAATGGCATGGTATTGCTTTTGCACTTGTTTATTTTGAAATAAAGATTGGTATGCACCACGCGTTTCAGGCCTAATAGTAAATAACATCAGACCGGCGGTTTCGCGATCAATACGATGCATCGGCGCCAAAGTGTCAATGCCGGTTTTCCGTTTTAATCGAACCAACAAGGTCTCTTGCAAATATTTTCCAGCTGGCACGGCAGGCAAGAAATGGGGTTTATCGGCAACCAGCAAAAAATCGTCTTGGAATACGATGTGCTCTTCAAATGGAATAGGGGTTTCATGTTCTAGTGCGCGGTAATAATGCACGGTGCTATTGGCGCGGAAGTGTGCATGCGAATTAAGCACGTTGCCTAGTCCGTCAGTCACCAAGCCTTGTTGCATGCGCATTAGCCAAACTTCGCGCGGGATGGCAGTAAATTTATCGCACAGAAAATCGATTACGTATTCCCAGCCTGTTGAAGGCAGAGTTACTGAGCTGGGGGCTACACCGTCACGTAACGGGAGCATTGCCTGAAAGTTTGCGTGCCCGCGCTAAGCGCCACTCATCATCGGGGTGGCTGCTGTATACGTCTTCGAGTGTGGTTTCGGTTTCTTGCATATGGGTATCGAGCGCTATGCGATTATCGAACACAAAACATTCGCCATGCCAATCTTTTTCCGCATCAGGCATTTCTAGAAAATAATTCAAAATGCCACCTTGCAATTGATAAACCGGAACGCCCAGTTGTTTCATCCACGCGCTGGTTTTTTCACAACGTATGCCGCCCGTGCAATACATGGCTATGCGTTTGTTTTCAGCTTGCCATTGCGGAAGGTTTTGTTCGATATAAGCGGGGAAGTCGCGAAAATTATCAACATGCGGATCAATGGCGTTTTCAAAACGACCAAGTCGATATTCAAAGGTATTGCGGTTATCAATTAATACCACATCATCTTGTTGAATCAGTTCCCGCCAAGCATGCGGCGGCACATCAATGCCGGTATCGCAACCATCCACGCCTTGAATACCCAGCGGCACAATTTCTTGCTTACGATGTATTTTCATTTTATGAAATGGTATGGACTTACATTCGCTGCGTTTAAACACAATATGACTGAAATGATTTTCAAATAGTGGATCGTTTCGTAATTGCTGCTCAAAAGTATCTAGATGTTCAGAATTGCCTGAAAGCATGCCATTAATACCTTCGGCCGCCACCAAAATACTGCCTTGCAGCGCTACAGTAATTTCGCGCAAGCGAACAGCAACAGCATCGGGATTAGCAAGATGCGCAAATTGATAGAAAGCAATATGGAATAAGGGCGATTCAATCATCAGCGGGCTGCAAAAGGTAGCTTGTGAAAATACAGTTTAACAACAAAAAAAGCCGGCATTGCCGGCTTTTTGCTGAGCCATCATCAAAAATTAAGCAGCTTTAAGCGCTTTGATGTGGGCACTCAAGCGGCTCTTATGACGAGCAGCTTTGTTTTTGTGAATCAAGCCACGAGCTGAATAACGATCCAACACTGGCAAAGCGCTAACATAAGCGGCTTCAGCAGCGACAGCGTCTTTAGCTTCCAAAGCCTTAAGAACTTTTTTCACCAGAGTACGCAACATCGAGCGGTGACTGGTGTTACGCGCATTACGAACGACAGCTTGATTGGCGCGCTTTTTAGCAGATTTAATATTGGCCACAGCTGGCTCCTGAAATACGGTTGAAGGTTACAATAAAGATTGAAAATTATGACAGAAACTCTCTAGTACGTCAATAATTACGTTACTCTAATCGTTCAGCTTACGGTGAAATTTGTGACTAAACACGGTTTATTGCGCTCAACCGCTATTTTTGGCTCCATGACCTTTCTTTCACGTATTGCTGGGTTTGTGCGAGATTTGTTGCAAGCCAGCTTATTTGGCACGGGTTTGGCGGTCAGCGCCTTTGTGGTGGCGTATCGTATTCCAAACTATTTGCGGCGCATATTTGCCGAAGGTTCGTTTTCTTCGGCATTTGTGCCAGTTTTGTCGGAATTGCGGGAAAAGGGCGATGACGCTCAGATTCAGGACTTTCTCGATCATATCGCCGGTGCATTACTTGCCGTGGTATTGGTCGTCACAGCGCTTGGCATAGCGCTTTCCCCCTATATTGCCCAGCTTTTTTTAGCGTTTGCCGATAAAAATTCAGAGCAAGTGGCACTCACCGCCAGCATGTTGCGCATTACCTTCCCTTATCTAACGTTTATTTCCATGACCGCCTTGGCGGGCGCGGTGATGAACAGCTTCAAGCATTTTGGCTTGCCGGCATTTATTCCGGTTTTGCACAATTTGGCAGTCATTTTTGCCATGTTGGTTTTGGCTCAGTATTTCGAGATTCCGGCATATGCCTTGGCTTGGGGCGTCTGTTTGGCCGGTTTTTTGCAATTTTGCGTGATGTGGCCAGCATTGGGGCGTTTCGGTTTTAAACCAAAATTTAAACTGAATTTCAAACATGAAGGGGTTCAGCGGGTCTTTAAATTGATGTTGCCGACTATTTTTTCATCATCAGTGGCCCAGCTAAATCTGCTGGTCGGTACCGTATTTGCCTCATTGTTAGTAGCAAATGCGCAAAGTTGGCTGTATTACTCTGATCGCTTAACGGAGTTTCCGTTAGGCTTATTTGGCGTAGCCATTGGCACGGTGATCTTGCCGCATCTTTCTCGGCAACACGCAGTGGAAGATAAAAAAGGTTATAGCCATGCCTTGGATTGGGGCTTGAAAATGGTCTTTCTAATTGGAATTCCTTCTGCTGTGGGGCTAGTGGTTTTGGCTGAACCGCTGTGCGCCAGTTTGTTCCAATATGGCAAATTTACGCCGCAAGATACGCAAATGGTCGCGGCAGCGGTTTCGGCAATGAGTATTGGCATTCCCGCATTTATGCTTTCTAAAGTGCTTTTGCCGGCGTTTTTTTCTCGGCAAGATACCAAAACACCCATGAAAATTGCCATTTATACCGTGCTCGTCAATGTCCTCTTAATTGCCGGTTTAGTGACGCCCTTGTGGTGGTATAAATTTCCAATGGCACACGTGGGCATTGCTTTAGCAACCGCTTTGGCAGGTATTTTTAATGCCGTTGCTTTAAGTTGGTATTTGAGAAAAGAAGGCGTTTACAATCCAGAGCCAGGTTGGTTGAAGTGGATGATTAAAATAGTAGCTGCTTGCGCATTAATGACTCTAAGCTTAGTGTTGATTCGCTGGTATGTGGGTGATTGGCGTTTATTGGCTGGATTTTGGCGTTTAGTGTGGCTTTTTGTGGCGGTTGGCGCTGGCGCTGCTGTTTATTTAGCGAGTCACTGGATTTTTGGCTTGCGCTTAAGCCATTTGCGTGAAGTTTAGGCCCGTATGCCCGTATAATTAAGGCTTATGACGGTTTTATTTAGAGAATTCTCAGGGCCTGTATTGTGTTCACGCGGAAGTGTGGTCTGTATTGGTGCGTTTGATGGCTTACATTTAGGCCATCAGCATTTGCTTGCTCAAGCAAAGCTGAAAGCACAGGAATTGAAGGTTGATTTAGTGGTGGTCAGCTTTGAGCCATTACCGCGCGAATATTTTATGCGTGCCAATCCACCTTCACGATTAATTCTGGCGAGTCAGAAAATAGGTTTGTTGCGCCATTTTGGCGCGGATGTCATTGGCTTACTGCGTTTTAATGAATCCTTGGCAAATACCACTTCGGATGATTTTATTGAGAAGCTATTAGTTGGCAGATTAAATGCGAAAGTCGTTTTCGTTGGCCCTGATTTTTATTTTGGTAAAAATCGCCAAGGTAATTTTGCAGTATTGCAACAAGCTGGCCAGACTTTAGGCTTTGAAACAATTGCGGTGGTCCCTCAGTTGCAACAAAGCGCTCGCATTTCAAGTTCTTTAATTCGCGAAGATTTGCAACACGGTCGCCTACAACAAGCAGCGGCAAAATTAGGCCGCGCTTATGCGCTTGAAGGCAAAGTGGTGCGCGGTAAACAATTGGGCCGAACCTTGGGTTACCCAACAGCTAACATTCGCTTTCGTGGCAAAAAACCAGCCTTAATGGGAATTTATGCAACATGGGTTCACGGTGTTGGTGAACAACCGATTGCTAGCGTATCCAGTGTTGGTACGCGCCCAACGGTGCATGGCCGTGAGCCCTTGTTGGAAGCTCATTTATTTGATTTTGACGGCGATTTATACGGTAAAAAAATACGTGTGGAATTTATTGAGAAACTGCGCGATGAAGTAAAATTTGACGGCCTTGATGCATTGGTTATTCAGATGAATCAAGATGCCGAACAGGCGCGTGCCATTTTGGCGCGACACACTCTAGGAGAATGTGCGTGACTGCACAAGAAAATAAAGATTACAAAAACAGCATAAACCTTCCTGAAACTGCTTTTGCTATGCGCGGTGATTTGCCAAAGCGTGAGCCTGGTATGTTGCAACAGTGGCAAGAAATTGGTTTGTATGAAAAATTGCGTGCACACAATGCCGGCAAACCGAAATTTATTCTGCATGATGGCCCGCCGTATGCGAACGGCAATATTCACATTGGCCATGCGGTTAATAAAGTTTTGAAAGATATTGTGGTGAAATCCAAACTGATGGCTGGTTTTGATGCGCCTTATGTGCCCGGCTGGGATTGTCATGGTTTGCCTATTGAATTAGCGGTTGAGAAAAAATTCGGTAAAGTAGGTGTTAAATTAGACGCCAAACAATTTCGCGAAAAATGTCGTGAATATGCCGCCGAACAGATTGCTGGGCAATCAAAAGATTTTCAACGCTTAGGCGTTTTGGGCGATTGGAAAAATCCGTATCGCACCATGGATTTTTCCTTTGAAGCGGAAATGCTTCGCAGTTTGGCAAAAATAATTGAGCGTGGCCATTTAGCGCGTGGTGTAAAGCCGGTACATTGGTGTTTTGATTGTGGATCGGCATTGGCCGAGGCCGAAATTGAATACGCCGATAAAATATCGCCCGCGGTCGATGTGGCTTATGCGGCACTTGACCCACAAGCGCTGGCCAAAGTATTTGGTGTTGTAAATAATATCGCAAAAATAGATGTGCCAATTTGGACCACCACGCCCTGGACACTACCAGCCAGCATGGCCGTTACGCTTGGGCCAGATTTAGATTATGTGTTAGTGCAAGGCGTGGATGCGAGCGACAAACAACAGGTCTTGGTATTGGCTGAAGCTTTGCTTGATTCGGCCACTGAACGATATGGCATGACCTCGGTTGTAATTTTAGGCAAAGCGCTGGGTCTAGCTTTGGAGGGCTTGTTGTTACAACACCCATTTTATTCGCGCATTGTGCCGATTATTGTCGGTGAGCATGTCACCACCGATGCCGGTACGGGTGCTGTACATACTGCGCCAGGACATGGTCAGGAAGACTTCGCGGTTGGTTTGAAATATGGCTTAGAGGTTGTCAATCCGATCGATTCCAAAGGCGTATATTTACCGAATACTGAAATTTTTGCCGGCCAATATATTTGGAAAGCCAACGACACCATCGTGGATTTATTGCGTGAGCGTGGTGTGCTTTTGGCGTTCTCAAAACTCAACCACAGTTACCCACATTGCTGGCGGCATAAAACGCCGGTGGCTTTTCGTGCCACGCCGCAGTGGTTTATTTCCATGCAGCAGGCATCCCTGCGCGATGATGCATTAAAAGCCATTGAAGGCGTACGTTGGATCCCGGATTGGGGCCAAGCACGCATCGCTGGCATGATCGATGGCCGCCCCGATTGGTGCATTTCGCGGCAACGCACATGGGGCGTTCCGATTGCTTTATTCATCAATAAGCAAACTGGCGAACCGCACCCTAATTCAGTTGCGATGATGCATCAAGTAGCTGAGCAAGTGGCGCAGGCTGGCATTGATTGGTGGTTTGATTTAGCGCCCGATCAATTGCTCGGCAGTGAGGCGGATCAGTATGAAAAAGTTACCGACATTCTTGACGTTTGGTTTGATTCGGGGGTTACCCATCAAGCCGTTTTAGCAGCACGGCCGCAAGATGGCTTACACAAGCCTGCCGATTTATATTTAGAAGGCTCCGATCAACACCGTGGTTGGTTCCAAAGTTCTTTGCTGACCGGCGTTGCCATGGATGGCATTGCACCCTATAAACAAGTGTTAACGCACGGCTTTACGGTTGATCCGCAAGGTCGCAAAATGTCTAAATCAGTCGGCAATGTGGTGGAGCCACAAAAAGTGATTGATGCGTTAGGTGCTGATGTGCTGCGCTTATGGATTGCCAGCGTTGATTATCGTAATGAAATGTCGGTTTCCGATGAAATTCTAAAACGTAGTGCGGATGGTTATCGGCGTATTCGTAATACCGCCAAATTTTTATTGGGGAATTTGGCAGGCTTCGATCCGAAACAGCATTTGCTGATGCCTGAAAAATGTTTATTGCTCGATCAATGGGCGATGGCAAAAGCGCGTCAATTGCACGATCGAATCAATGATGCTTTCAACCAATACGATTTTGCTCGCGTGGTTTCAAGCCTGCAAAATTTCTGCACCAATGAAATGGGTGCCTTATATTTAGACGTAACCAAAGATCGTTTGTATACCATGCAGGTTGATAGCCATGGTCGTCGTTCGGCACAATCGGCTATGTAC
>JAGNUI010000068.1 GCA_017987065.1 Arenimonas sp. | reverse complement strand
CGTTTAATCGCTTTTTGAAACTGAGCGCTGGAAGCCTGGCTTGTATCGCACTATGGGCAGCGATGATTTGGCTACATAGCAGCGCGCAAGGACCCATATGGACACTCATTGCCATTGGCGTGATTGCCGCAGCCGACAGTGGCGCCTATGTGTTTGGTGTTAATTTTGGTAAGAACAAACTGGCTCCCAATATTAGCCCAGGTAAAAGTTGGGAAGGCTTCTGGGGTGGTCTGGTTTGCGCCATTATACTGGCCTTAATTTGCATGCAGTTTATGGGTACTAGTGCCTCAGCTTGGAAGTTTGCGGTCTTAGGTTTGCTTACTGGTCTTTTTTCGGTTGTTGGCGATTTATTAGAAAGCCTGCTCAAACGACACGCCGCCATTAAAGATTCCAGTTCTTTAATTCCTGGCCATGGTGGATTGCTTGATCGACTAGACAGTATTTTATCTGGTGTGGTTATTTTCACACTGGTTAAGTTTTGGCTCGGCTTATGAGAACGATTTGTTTACTTGGTGCCACCGGTTCCATTGGTCAATCAACACTCAATATTATTGATCAACACCCAGAGCGCTTTCGTATTACTGCGCTTTCGGCAAACCAGCAAGTCGATCAGTTAATTGCCTTATGTGCGCGCTACCAGCCACGTTTTGCTTGCATTGCCGATGAAACTTATTTTGAAACATTGCGAGTGGGTTTAAAAAACGCCGGCTTAAGCACAGAAGCTTTGGCAGGCAATTTGGCCCTGGATCAAATGGCTGCCGATGCTTCAAGTGATACGGTGGTGGCGGCCATCGTTGGCGCTGCGGGGGTCACTTCAACCTTAAGCGCGGCGGCGGCTGGAAAAAGAATTTTGCTGGCTAATAAGGAGTCGGTGGTCTTGGCAGGACAGATTCTGATGAACGCCATACAACAATCGGGTGCTGAGTTATTCCCCATCGACAGCGAACACAATGCCATTTATCAATGCCTGCCAAATGTTGCTGAACGCAAAAGCGTTCGTCGCTTGATTCTGACAGCTTCTGGCGGGCCATTTTTAGGAAAAACCCGTGAAATGTTGCGGGAAGTTACCCCAGAACAAGCTTGCAAACACCCCAAATGGTCTATGGGACGAAAAATTTCAGTGGACTCAGCAAGTTTAATGAACAAAGGTCTTGAAGTGATTGAAGCGCATCATTTGTTTGATACGCCCGCCCATCTAATTGATGTGGTTATTCATCCGCAAAGCATTGTGCATTCGTTGGTGGATTATATTGATGGCTCGGTATTGGCGCAAATGGGTCAGCCCGACATGCGAACCGCTATTGCTTATGGATTATCCTATCCGGAGCGCATCGATTGCCAAGTACCGCGCTTAGATCTTAGCGAAATCGGCAGCTTACAATTTCAAAAACCAGACACAGAAACCTTTCCTTGCTTAAAGCTCGCTTATCAAGCCGTTGAAGTTGCAGGAAATGCGCCTGCCGTGTTAAATGCCGCCAATGAAGTGGCTGTGGATTTATTTTTACAAGGTAAAATTCCATTTCTAGCCATACCTGAGCTCATTGAGCGCACCTTAAACGATGTTTTGTGGGAACCAGCTGACGAATTGGCTGTCCTATTGGCTAGCGATGCACAAGCGCGACAGCACGCCAACAACTTGGTTTCCAAAAGCATAAATTTATGAGCACCTTTTTCAGCCCACTATTTTGGTACATCATAACCATTGGTATCTTGGTGACTATCCATGAATGGGGGCATTTCATTGTGGCCCGCTGGTGTGGTGTGCATGTAGAGCGTTTTTCAATTGGATTTGGCCGCACCTTATTTTCGCGCATCGGGAAAAATGGTACTCAGTATCAAATTGCCATGATTCCCTTAGGCGGTTATGTCAAAATGTTGGATGAACGCGAAGGTGAAGTGCCAGAAGCGCTTAAATCCCAATCATTCAATAGCCAGTCCGTGCAAAAACGCTTTGCCATTGTTGCTGCTGGCCCAATGGCTAATTTAGTTCTCTGCATTCTGTTGTTATGGGGTGTTTTTAGCATCGGAAACATGGAACTGAAGCCCTTATTAGGCACATCACAGGGCATCGCTTTGGAAGCTGGATTTGCCGCTGGCGATGAAATCGTTGCCATCAATCAAACACCAACTAAATCATGGAATGATGTCATGCCGATGTTGGCAATCGCCGCGATGGATCATCAAGCACTGTCCATTGATGTTCAAACCCCTACCGGAGAACGACTTAACAGGCAATTGCCTTTAAACAATCTGCCTGAGCAATTTGACCAAAGCAAGTTGATGCAAGAAATTGGTTTTACGCCTTTTGTTCTTAATCCAAGCCCAATTATTGGCATGATTCAGCCCGATGGGCCTTCGGTGGATGTGCTTAAAGTTGGTGATCGCCTTAAATCTATTGATGGCATTGAAATACAATCTTTCAGCCAAATTCCGGAAGTTCTTGCAAAAACAGCCAAAAAAGACAATCCCTTGCAGTTATCGATTGATCGCCAGGGCAGTTCTGTACTGCTTTGGGTTACCCCTATTCAAGTCAACCAAGACAATACAAGCGTTTGGCGACTCGGCATAGGTAGCTTGGGCACAACCACCAGCGTCAAATATAGCCCTTTAGAAGCTTTACCTAAAGCCTTCAGAAAAACATTTGACATGGCCAGAGACAGCTTTGCTATTATTGGTCGGCTGATAACGGGCTCAGCTTCTACCAATAATCTAGCAGGCCCGCTTAGCATTGCCAAAGCCGCAGACAATCAAGCAGCTTGGGGATTTCCTGCCTTTTTGTCTTTTTTAGCCGCCATTTCATTAGCATTGTGTATCATGAACTTACTACCAATACCTATGCTCGACGGCGGACATCTTTTCTATTTCGCTTTTGAATGGCTAACCGGGAAACCGGTTCCCGAGTCATTTCAATCTGTCGGGCAATTTATCGGCCTATTTATATTAGTCGGTCTATTTGGAATTGCCGTTTATAATGATATTTTCCGTATCATTTCCTAATCACCTTTGAGCTCACGTTTGGAACATAAATGACCCACCACATAATACGCAAAAGCCTACTCAGCATTTCACTGGCATTAGCACTTGGCCAACCCGTTCTAGCTCAAAATACAGACACTTTTATCGCTAGCGATATTCGCGTCGATGGACTGCAGCGGATTTCAGCTGGCACTGTATTTACTTATTTACCTCTTGAAAAAGGCGATCAGGTTAACGCAGCCAATACCTCTGAAGCGATTCGCGCCTTATACAAAACTGGTTTTTTCAGTGATGTTCGTTTTGAACGTCAAGGTAATATTTTAGTAGTGACTGTGGTTGAACGCCCATCGATTAACTTATTGATGATAAAAGGCAATAAAGACATCAAAAGCGAAGACCTGATGAAAGGCTTACGTGGCATTGGGCTTGCTGAAGGCGAAACCTTTAACCCTTTAAATCTAGACCGTGTGACTCAAGAACTCATGCGGCAATACAACAACAAAGGTAAATACAACGTTACCATTACTCCGGTTATCACCCCCATTGACCGAAATCGCGTTGATATTTTGATTAATGTGAGTGAAGGCAAGAACGCAAAACTTCGTGATATCAATATTGTTGGTAACACAACCTACCCTGATGACATGCTTCGTGAAGGCTGGGAATCAAACACCAGCAATTGGTTGTCTTGGTATAAAAAAGACGATCAATACTCACGTGAAAAATTATCTGGTGATCTGGAAAAACTTACGGATTACTATTTAGACCGTGGTTACGTTGATTTCAATGTGGAATCGAATCAAGTTTCGATTAGTCCTGATAAGAAAAACATGTTCATCACCGCCAATGTGATTGAAGGCGAAATTTATAAAGTTGTTGGTGTAACAGTGAGTGGTGACACCATTGTGCCTAAAGAAGATGTTGAAAAACTGGTGTTAGTTCGCGTCGGTAACACCTTTTCGAGGCAGTTATTAACCGCTACCAACGATCGTATTACCGCGATGTTGGGCAATATTGGTTATGCGTTTGCCGAAGTGAAACCGATTCCAGAAATAAACCGTGAAAAACGTGAAATAAGCATCGATTTTCAGGTGATTCCAGGTCCACGCGTATCCGTTCGTCGCATCGAGATCAAAGGCAATGTGCGCACTGCCGATGAAGTGATTCGCCGCGAAATGCGCCAATTTGAGAATTCTTGGTATTCGCAATCAGAGCTAGACCGCTCAAAAATTCGATTGCAGCGCTTAGGCTTTTTTGACAACGTTGAAATTGAAACCCCAATCGTAGCAGGCCGACCAGATCAAGTTGACGTTGTGGTCAATGTGGTAGAAAGAAATTCTGGTAGCTTCGTATTTGGCTTGGGTTATCAACAACTTTACGGTTTGACGGCTTCGATATCTTTAAGTGAAAATAACTTTCTAGGCACAGGCAATCGAGTCGCTGTGTCGGTGCAAAACAACAGTTATTCACAGCGTCTGTCGTTCTCATACCTCGACCCCTACTTCACCGAAAATGGGGTGAGTGTTGGCTATAATCTTTCCTTCAGTAATTATGACCAAAGCAATAACAATACTGCAAACTATACTTCCTCCAATACCAACTTAGAAGCGGTGTTTGGCATACCACTGACTGAAAATGATAATATTTTATTTACCATTGGTTATGATAAAACCGATTTGACTACTTTTGTTGGCTCAACACCAGAGCCTCTGATTGATTATTTAGCCACGGTACTAGGGCCTTCACCTCGATTCCCTTGTTTTCCATCAGGCGATGATGACAACAATGCAACAACACCACCAGACAACGATGATAACATCCCAACTTCGCCAGATCCTGATGTTTGCGGCGGCAATCAGCTTTGGCCTATTAATCAATTTCGCGCAGCAACCGGCTGGGGTCGCGACACCCGAAATGATTATGTGTTGCCAACTCGAGGCACGTTAAATCGTGCTGGCGTTGAGTTTTCATTTCCCGGCTCTGATATTGCCTACTATAAATTCAGTTATGAATTTGAATATTATCGTCCACTCAATTCATGGCTAGTATTTAAAGCCGGCACTGATTTAGGTTACGGCGACAGTTATGGCGATACCGGCGATGCTGGCCTGCCATTCTTCAAAAACTTCTACGCAGGTGGCCCTCAGTCGGTGCGTGGTTTTGAAGCCAATACCTTGGGCCCATCATACGGATCTTGTATTCCCTTGGCACCAGCAACAACATGTATTCCATCATACTTACAGCCTTTAGGTGGCGCCGTGAAAGTGACTGGCTCATTCGAATTGCTGTTCCCAAAACTAATCGAAGCACCAGGTACGCGTATTTCAGCCTTTTTGGATTGGGGTAATGTGTTTGCCGGAAGTTTTGATTACAGCAAATACAACAACTCCGCATTTGGTGCTGTGTTTGGTGATGAGAAATTCAGTTTGGATGCTATTCGACTCTCAGCAGGTGTGGCTTTGCAATGGCAAGCACCAATTGGTCCAATTTCCATTAGCTATGCATTTCCACTCAACTCAAACGACGACTTTGACCGCGTAGAAGAATTGCAATTCACTTTTGGTCAGCAATTCTAAGTTTGCTATGTTTACCTTGCAGGCTCTTGCCGATCAATTTGGTTTAAGCTTTAAAGGTGATGCCAATACCCAGATTACGGGTATTGGCACTTTGGCTCAGGCAAATTCCAAGCAATTGACCTTTTTAGCCAATAACAAATATCAGCAGCAGTTAATCGATACAAAAGCTGGCGTTGTTATTCTTAGTGAAGAGCATATTGATAGTTGTCCATGCGCTTGCCTCATCAGTAAAAATCCTTACACCAGTTATGCGCAAATTTCCTTGCTGTTTGAGCGTGAAGAGAATAGACCCGCTGGAATTCATGCCACAGCGGAGATTCACGATTCTGCATTCATTGATGCAACTGCGCACATTGGTGCATTTGTCACCGTTGGTGAAAATGCTCGCATTGGCGCAAACTGCATCGTCCACCCACATTGCAGTATTGGCATGGATTGCGACCTCGGTGATTTCTGCGAATTATTGCCACGTGTCACTTTGGTAAAGCGTGTTCGCCTTGGGCAACGTGTACGTATTCATTCTGGAGCCGTTTTAGGTGCCGATGGTTTTGGTAATGCCATGCATCAAGGCCAATGGATTAAAATTGCACAACTTGGCGGCGTTGTGGTTGGCAACGATTGCGATATTGGCGCTAATACCACCATTGATCGCGGCGCCATAGAAGACACCATACTAGAAGAAAATGTTCGTCTAGATAACCAGATTCAAATTGCACATAATGTAAAAATTGGAGCGCATACGGCAATTGCCGGTTGTGTGGGTATTGCTGGCTCAACCACCATTGGTGCTTATTGCCAAATTGGTGGCGGCGTTGGCATTGTTGGGCATATCCATATTACTGATAAAGTAATTATTGGTGGCGGCAGTGTTATTACCAACTCTATCAATGAGCCCGGCATGTATGTTTCTGGCACACCTTTTCAACCCATCAATGAATGGCGTAAAAACGCGGCGCGCTTCAAGCACCTTGATACAATGGCTCGCACACTTAATTCAATCAAGAAAACGCAGGAGTAATCTATGCCCTTTGATACCGCACGACTGCCCGTTGAAGCTGTTGATATTCAAAAACTCTTACCGCATCGCTACCCTTTTCTGTTAGTCGATCGCGTGATTGAATTGGAGTTACACAATCGTATCCGTTGTGTCAAAAACATTACTATTAACGAACCATTTTTCAACGGTCATTTTCCGGGCAAGCCGGTTATGCCTGGCGTACTAATCATTGAAGCCTTGGCACAAGCTGGAGGTTGTTTAACCTTGTTAAGTAGCCTAGAAGGCAACGAAATCGTTGCACAAGATAGATTATTCTATTTTGTGAAAATAGATAACGTGCGATTCAAAAAAATGGTTATCCCAGGTGATCAGCTTATTCTTGATGTTTCACGCAAACGCATCATCCGCAACATTGGCTATTATGATGGCATTGCAACAGTCAACGGTAAAGAAGTCGCTTGCGCCGAAATTGTTTGTGCTGAAGGTCAATAAA
>JAGNUI010000067.1 GCA_017987065.1 Arenimonas sp. | reverse complement strand
GGCATTGTGATGATTTACAGGCAGGGCTTCAACTGCAAGAAGAATTAAGCAAGCTCATCACTTGTTCACAGTCGTGGTGCGTTGAAACTGGGCCCGCTGTTGGCGCGCATGCTGGGCCAGGTGCTTTGGTTGTTGCTTTTCAACCGATGCTGGAAAATTCCTAATGACTGTTTGGCTATTGCTGGCTTTCTGTTATGTTTTGGGCTCACTATCTGGAAGCCTCATTTTGGGTAAATTACGTGGTGTTGATATCCGAAACATGGGTAGTGGCAACGCCGGCGGTACCAATGCGTTTCGTACGCAAGGATACAAATTTGCACTTGGCGTGGTCATTATTGATGTTGGCAAAGGGCTGTTAGCAGCTTATGTGGCTCAGAAATTATTCGGTAATCAACATGGCGCCGTCTACTTGGCGATATTTGCTGCGGTGGTAGGACATATCTGGCCAATCTTTCATGGTTTTCGTGGTGGCAAAGGTGCCGCAACCTTGGTTGGTGGCTTATGTTTGGTTTGGCCTCAAGCGCTTATTTTATTATTTACGGTCTGGTTTTTCAATCTGATGTTGACTGGTTATGTGGGGCTTTCAACAGTGCTGGCGGCGCTAAGTCTGGTGCTTAGTGCGTATCTAATTCAGGGTGATTCAGTGCAATGGCAATTCGCGATTGCCAGCGCCATATTACTCACTTACAGCCACCGCAGTAATTTACAAAGAACTTGGCAAGGTAATGAATCGCGATTTGAAAAAGCTCGGGTACTCGGGCGTTTAATTTTCCCCAATCGTGGATAATTCAGCCTTATTAAAGGCTTTATTGTCTGGGCCTAAAACTGGCGTAGCGTTAGCGCAGCTGCTTGGCATTTCACGTGCGGCCATTTGGAAGCGCGTGGATTATTTGCGTCAGCAGGGTGTGCAAATTGAGGCGAGCGAAGCGCATGGCTATTTCTTAACACAACCGAGCGCACTAATAGAGGAGGCTCTCATCCTGCAAGCAATGAGTTCCATGCAAAGGGCTCAAATTTCTAAACTGCACGTTTGTTTCGAAACCGATTCAACGCAAACCTTGGCGTTGAATCAAACAGCGCCTGATCAGGGCATTGAAGTATGGCTGGCAGAATCGCAACGCGCAGGGCAAGGGCGCCGCGGTAAAATCTGGCATTCACCACCAATGAGCAATATTTATTGCAGCTTGAATAGGCGCTTTTCCTGCTCAATGGCGAATATGTCTGGCTTCAGTTTGGCGGTTGCGGTGATGATTGCAGACGCACTCACGGCGTTGTCTATTGAGGGTTTGTCTTTGAAATGGCCGAATGATATTTGGCTAAACGGCAAAAAATGTGCAGGCTTGTTAATTCAATTGCGCGGTGAGTCGAGCGGCCCATGCGATGTTACGTTAGGCTTTGGTTTGAATGTGGCTATGAACACAAACCACGCTAAAGATATTGACCAAGAATGGACGTCATTGGCATTGGAAAATAAAATGAATTTTGATCGTAATGCCATAACCAGTCAAATATTAACCCATCTGCTAATGGGCTTTGAAGTTTATGAAAAGCATGGCTTCTCAGCATTTAATGAGCGTTGGCGAGATTATGACGGATTGTTTGGGAAGCCCATTTTGTTAACACATGGTATGCAGCTGATTGAAGGAATTGCACAAGGCGTTGATGACGATGGCGCATTGAAAGTGATGCAAAATAATGATTTGCATCGTTATCATAGTGGTGAAGTGAGC
Source organism: Arenimonas sp. (assembly GCA_017987065.1). Taxonomy (GTDB): domain Bacteria; phylum Pseudomonadota; class Gammaproteobacteria; order Xanthomonadales; family Xanthomonadaceae; genus Arenimonas. The sequence goes on along the minus strand of JAGNUI010000067.1, from coordinate 5,359 downwards.
GTGCGAGTTCAACATGACTGATTGTTTAATCGATAGTGGCAATACACGGGTCAAATTTGCGCGCCGTGAGCGAGATCAATGGCAATTTATAGCGGCTGTGGATTTTGATCACCCGCAATTTGTTGCGCAATGTTTGAATTTAGTAAATGCCGAGCCGTTCGAAAAGCTATATCTGGCTTCTGTAAGTAAAGGGGCTCGTGCTGAAAAATTGCAGCAACTATTATTACAATATGATGGTCCGATTATTCGAATAGCAACATTGCCTGTTTTGGGGCGCTTACAAATCGCTTATCCAATACCCGCGCAATTAGGAGTCGATCGTTTTTTAGCTATGCTAGCAGCGGCTGATCAACAGGTTCCGAGTATTTTAATTTCCTTCGGCTCCGCAATAACCATCGATGTGTTGTTGGCTGATGGTGTGCATCAAGGTGGTTTAATCGCGCCAAGTCCTGAGTTTCAATGGCGCGCTATGCACGATTATTTCCCTGGATTGTTCCAGGAGCGGTTGGGCAATGCCCAAAGTTTAGCCTGTAATACTTCAGATGCCTTAGCAACCGGAATACAGCATCAACTGCTGGGTATGATTGATCGCGTGATTGCGGAAAATTCAAAAACTGCCAAACCACGAATCTTGATATCCGGTGGTGCAGCGGAAACATGGCTGGGTAAATTGCCAGGTGCGAGTATTTATTCACCTGATATTCTGTTTAATGGCATGCTTCGATATATCACCTTGAGCGGTCTTTGAATCTACTACGACAACTGTTTTTACTTTTATTAGTGGCTAATTTAGGCGCGTTAGCTTGGTTGTATGATCAACCGAGAGTAGTGGTTTATAGCAAGCCGGCAACTGATCCGGGTATTCCGGGATTGGTTTTGCGTAAAGAATATTTGCAATTGGAGCGCGGTGTGCAGCGTTTGCCGGCCGATTCCTGCTGGCGAGTTGGCCCGTTTCAAAGCGAAAAACAAATGCAAAACGCCTGGAAAGCGTTGGAATATATTGCATTGGATATGCAACATTCAAAAACGATTAGTAGGCTTAGTCAGGGCTATTTACTGCGCATTCCACCCAGTACTGACTTTAATCAAGCACAAAAAATCATCCAAAAATTAGCCGATGCTGGTATAACCGATGCATATATTTATAAGCAAGGGCCTATGGCGAATGCGATTTTTGTTGGTCAATATGAGCAATTAGAAATGGCCCAGGCAAGGCTTGCACTCCTGCAGGCTTTAGGTTTTGAGGTTAAATTAGATAATATTCAATCTGAAACAGCGCAGTGGTGGATTAAAGCTACAGTGCGCAATACGCTTGGATTTATGCAGTGGCAGAAAGAATTTAGCCCAGCAGTTGCCATAAATGCATGCCTATAAATACTGCTACGCAAAAGTCAGTAAGTCACGTATAATGAGCACTCAAAAATGCCGGCATAGCTCAGTTGGTAGAGCAACCGCCTTGTAAGCGGTAGGTCCCCAGTTCGAATCCGGGTGCCGGCACCACCTACCGTATCGTTTTAGCGCCTATATGTTGAATATTTGTGCGTTCATGTCCATTTCAATTCAAAATTTCTAGTTAAATCCCCTTTAAGTTCGTTAAACTAATTGCCCGAATCAATTAGGTTTTTTATGAAACTCGATTATCCAAAAGTTGCGCTAATCGGCGTACCTACCGATATTGGCGCTGGTCATCGTGGTACCTCCATGGGGCCTGAAGCGCTTCGTGTGGCGGGCATCGCTGATGCCTTGCGTTCTCGTGGTCTTGAGGTTCAAGATTACGGCAATCTTCAAGGCCCAGTAAACCCATGGCAACCGCCGGTGAATGGATATCGACATTTGCCCGAAGTAACTGAGTGGAATCGATTAACCATGGAGGCCGTATATGACAGCCTGAATCGTGGAGAATTACCGATTATGCTCGGCGGCGATCATTGTTTAGGTATTGGATCAATTACGGCTGTAGCGCGTTATTGCCGTGAACAAAATAAAAAACTGAGGATTATTTGGCTCGATGCACACGCTGATTTTAATACCAGTGAGGTGACACCATCCGGCAATATTCACGGCATGCCCGTTGCCTGCTTGTGTGGCTTAGGTCCTGACGAACTGACTCAGCTTGGCGGCAGTAAACCAGCCATATTGCCCCATGAAATTCGGCAAATTGGCATTCGATCCGTTGATATTGGCGAGAAACGCTTGGTTAAGCATTATGGCTTAGATATATACGATATGCGTCATATTGATGAAATGGGCATGAAGCGTGCAATCGAGGCAGCATTGGATGGGATTGACCAAGATACCCATGTGCATGTGAGTTTTGATGTTGATTTTCTTGATCCGGCCATCGCGCCTGGCGTTGGCACCACTGTGCCAGGTGGGCCCAATTATCGTGAAGCGCAACTGGTGATGGAGATGATTGCTGATACTGGCATGATGGCATCTTTAGATATAGTAGAATTAAATCCAGCTTTCGACGAACATAACTGTACCGGCATCCTTGCGGTTGATTTAGTTGAGAGTCTGTTTGGTAAGTCCACTTTAATGCGTTATTGATTTTTCTACTTTAGGATTGTTTATGAAAAAGTTATCTGCGGTGTTGTTTTTAGCGTCAATGGTTTTAATTTTGTCAGCATGTAATACGGTCAATGGTGCTGGTAAAGATATTCAAAAAGCTGGAGAAGTGATTCAGGATTCCTCGAAGTAATGAATGAACAGCGCATTTTAACCGGCATTACCACATCTGGAACACCACATCTCGGCAATTATGCTGGCGCTATTCGGCCCGCTATTGCCGCTAGCTTATCTGCAGATGTAAAGAGTTTTTATTTTCTCGCCGATTACCATGCGTTGATTAAAGTGCAAAACCCGTCTCGGGTGCAGCAATCCACATTAGAGATTGCTGCCGCGTGGCTGGCCTGCGGATTGAACCCAGATAAAGTCTGGTTTTATCGGCAATCAGATATTCCCGAAATCTCAGAATTAACTTGGTTGCTAACCTGTGTTGCCGGCAAGGGCCAGTTAAACCGCGCGCATGCTTATAAAGCGGCAGTTGATAAAAATAACGCGGATGGCAGTGATGAAGATGCCGGCATTACCGCCGGTCTTTTTATGTATCCCGTATTGATGGCGGCCGATATTTTATTATTCGGCGCGCATAAAGTCCCCGTCGGTCGTGATCAAGTGCAGCACATCGAAATGGCACGCGATTTTGGCGCACGCTTCAACCACATTTATGGCGAGCATTTTGTTTTGCCGGAAGCCGTGATTGAAGAATCCGTAGCCACTTTGCCTGGCTTAGATGGCCGCAAGATGAGCAAAAGCTACGACAACACCATCGCCTTGTTCGCCAAACCTGCTGAGCTGAAAAAACAGGTGATGAGCTTAATCACCGACTCGAAAAAACCCGGTGAATCAAAAGATACCGAAGGCTCAGCTTTGTTTCAGTTATATCAAGCATTCGCGAGCGATGCGCAGACCCAAGCCATGCGCGTGGCGTTTGCAGAAGGCATTGCTTGGGGCGATGCCAAACAGATGCTATTCGAAACCATTGATGCCCAAATTGCGCCAATGCGCGAGCATTACAACGCGTTGATGGCCAAACCGGAACGCATAGAAGAAATCCTGCAAGCCGGCGGCTTAAAAGCGCGCGCGATTGCTACGCCATTTATGAAAGAGCTACGCTATTCGGTGGGCTTGCGCGATTTACGCATTAAAACCGAAACGAAAATTGTTGCTGATGAAAAGCCAGCATTGCCGGTATTCAAGCAATACCGTGAGAAAGACGGCAAGTTTTATTTCAAATTAAGCCACGCCAATGGCAATACGCTGTTACAAAGCAAAGGCTTCGAGAATCCGCGTGAAGCAGGCGCATTTTTAGCGAAAATTAAAGCCGAAGGCAAAGCCGCCTGGCATGCTCTAAAGGAAGTTTCAGATTTAGCCGAGCTAGCTGAAGAACGCCATGTGCTCGATGCCCTGGAAGAAATATTTCAAGATGCTATCGAGGCGATTTAACGCGCCCGCTGTAAATCATCAATCATCGCTTTCAAAAAGCGCGCCGCTTCGCCACCTGTCGCCGCGCGGTGGTCAAAGGTTAGAGAGATGGGCATAATGCGATGCGTTTCCATGCCACCCAGCACCGGCACCACGGCGTGAAATAAGCGCCCGGTACCCACAATGCAAACACAGGGCGGAACCACCACCGGCGTGGCATATTTGCCAGCGAATACACCGAAGTTGGAAAACATTAAGGTGTAACCAGTTAATTCTTCCGGCGGCAAGCTGCGGTTTTTTACGCCATCGCGCAGTCGATTTAACTCACTACGAATTTGTAATGTGTCACGGCTGTCGCAATGCTTCAAGGCGGGCACGAATAAACCATCAGGGGAATCAACCGCGATGCCGATATGCACCGCGCTGTGGCGACGTAGCGTACCTTCCTTGGCATTTAGCCAAGCATTTAATGAAGGCTCAGTTTTTGCAGCCACGCTTAAAGCCCGAATGGTGCGCACAGTAATATCTTCACCCGTAGGCCACGCGCTTAAGTCGGCATCGTCCATCAAGGTGGTCGGCACTACTTCAGCGTGGGCAGCGCTCATGGTGCGCAGCATGTTGCGACGCACACCGCGAATCGGTTCGTCTTGGTCATCAGCAACGGCAGGTGGTATATACGCAGTTGCTTGGCTTGCAGTGCGAGCCGTTGTTGGGGCAGTTTGTGGTGCAGATGGTGTAGTAAGTATCGCTGGATTAGCCGCTGCTGCTTTAACATCAGCCATGGTAATCACACCTTCGGCGCCACTTGGATTCACGCGATTGAGGTCAACTTTTAGTTTTTTGGCTAGTGCGCGAACCGCTGGCATGGCTTTAATACCACCGACTGCAATCAGATGTTCGCTGCGCACCGCATTGGAGCTTTCCATGGCACCAACCACGGTGCCGGCATCGGCGTCTTCTTCAGGTTCGTCAAACACAGACACGGGTTCGGTCGCGCCTACAGACGCTCCTACAGGTGTCGCACCATGATGATGTCCGGTATCTTGCGCATCTGCGCGTTGTGGCAAGTTTGGGTCGAGTTCAATTTCAACCAGTGCCGCGCCGGTTAAAACAATATCGCCGGCTTTACCAGCAAGCTTTAGTACTTTGCCGGAAAAAGGCGAGGGTACTTCAACCACGGCTTTTGCTGTTTCCATGGAAACCAAAGGCTCATCCAATCGCACCACATCGCCGATGTTGACATGCCATTCAACGATTTCGGCATCGGGTAAGCCTTCGCCAAGATCGGGCAGATAAAACGATTTAGTCTCGCTCATATTCAACTCACTGAAAGCGTGCGTTTAACCGCCGCGATGATTTTTTCGACGCTTGG
>JAGNUI010000066.1 GCA_017987065.1 Arenimonas sp. | reverse complement strand
AACAAAAACGGCCCTCGCGGGCCGTTTAACTTCACAAATAGTTAAATTAAAAACGTCTTTTTAATTGCATACCAAATGCGGTGGTGTCATATAGGCCGGCAGGTTGTGCGCGGTCTGAATACCCTGCAAAAGCCTTGAATTCCCAGTCACTTAATATGCCGGCAGTATATTCTAGGCTAATGTCATTAGCACTTTCCCAATTATCAAATGTTTCATCACGCTGGATGCCGAGACCGGCTCGAAGCGCTAATCCGTAGTTATCACCGAATGGAAAATACGCCGAAGCAGTCAGTGATACACGTCTGTAATTGCTGGGTGAGTAATAGCCATTGTTTGGATATTCATCAAAAGATAACCATTGCGCTGCAGCGCCTAAATCCAGTTGAACCTTTTGCGTGCGAAGCACGGCGCGTCGGCCTGCTACCTGTAAGTCGATACTATTGTTGCCATCGCTGATGTCTTGAAATGAAGCGTAGCCATCAAACACCCAGTTAAACCCGGGGTTAATACGGATTTGGCCTAAGTACTGATTACGCATTAGGCCCAAGGATACGGAACGTGGCGAAATGCCAAGTCGGTTTCTGTCGGCATCTAATGAAAAACTCCAATCATCATTCACGCGTTGGTTCCAACGTAGAAGGCCAATGAATTCATTGCCGGCATCACTATCTGATGTGCCAATGCTGGCTATCCACTGACTATCTTGCGCCGGTGTATTCGATATGCCAATCCAGTATTGCGTGTCATCGATGGACGTGCCGCCACTAATTGGCTCGTAGCCACTTCCAAACGGCGCGCTGTAATCGTATTGGCTAATATTGCCAAGCAGACGCCAATGATCAGCAAGGCGAATATTGGCATCCAAACCAAAGCGATTTACTTGAATATCATCAGAGTCATCGGTAAGTCCCCAATTTACACTCACTTCAGAGGCTGTCCGCACTCTGGTAATGCGGCGTAAATCAATGGCGTCTTTACTGCCCGGTTTAGCCTGCTCAACGGCTTGCACATATGGCCATGCACGATACGCTTGCGCGGTTTGGCGCAATGCTGTGGCTTGCGTATAGTTGGCCATAAAATTAGCGGGGTCATTTTGTAATCCAGCTGCATTTAAGGCGAGTGCTTGATCAATTTTTCCAGCCCAGGCAGCATTGCTGGCGAGTAGGGCAGCCGCTTCTGCATTTTGAGCAGCGAGCGGTGATAGCAGACTATCTACTTTTGCATAGGCGCCAGTCCACATGTAGTAGCGTGCTAAGTCTAGCTTGGCTGAGACATCGTCAGGATGTCCGTCAACATGCGCTTGCATAGCAATAATGGCGGCGCTGGTGTCGCCTCGCGCGGACGCTGCACGGGCTTCGATACTTAAATCTTGCGCCGAAGTGGGCATGGCGAGAATACAGCCAAGTACGATTGAAAGTGCGGTTATTTTCGCCATTTTCGATTCCCCGTTATCCAGATGTCTGTTGCAAAACGAGCGATAGTCAGTGTGTCTTGTAGCAATAAAGCATAGCGAATGGGCGTGACTAGAATAGATTTAAAGAACGCTTTGATTCGCTCGCCTTTAGATATAGCCATTAATACAAACGTTGAAAGTAACATCTCTGCCGCTAAAGTCACTGCCAGCGGCTCCCACATTTTCAATATAAGCATAATGATTAATGCGGTTGGGAAACCTATTTTCTCGAAGGCCGACATAAAAATAATCCAACCGATTGGCCGTCCATTTTCCTTCGTGTAATTTTCTCCAAATGGCTGACGATAGCCTTCATGGATTTTACGCATTTCATCAATTTGTTTGGACTCACCCGACATCCATTTTTTAAAACGAATCATGCCTCTGCGCGGTCCTTTGAATGGGCTAACCATCAAATCGTTGAAGTAGTAGCAGCTCTGCAGAAAAGATGATGACCAGAGATAAACTTGCCGTGGCAGGCGTTGTATTTGTGGTTCTTCCGAGCGCGCCTGAACATCGGTCAATTGGATGTTTCGGTAGCCCTCGTTGTTAAGCGCAAAACCAATGAAAATATCTTCGGAGTTGGTTAAGTCATCGCCGAAGATCGGCTCGTATTTATCGAATAAGTCTTTGATGTATTCGCGACGATACGCAACAGCGCAGCCGACCGGATTGGTGATGCCACCAAAAAAAACCATTTGGCCTTGATACACGAAGCGCTGTAAAAATTTATACAGACAATCGCGATAAATATTCGTGATCCACCACCAAATAAGCGCTAATTTTCCCTTTTTCAAAAAAGGATCTTCGTGTGCAGACCCTGCTAAGTATTTTTGGTATGCGGGTGTTTTCGCGATTTCAGCACGGTCTTTAATTTGCATGGGCAATATCGTGCCACAGGCGCTAGCTATGCCAACGCCCTGGTAGAGTTCCTGCACACAGCGTTCGATATAGTTGTCATCTTCCAGAAAGGTATCGCCATCTAATATAAACTCAACATCGGAATCAAATTCCCGTGCTTGGCGCTTGATGGTCGGTGTTTTACCAATGGATGACGCTCGTTCAATAACCAGCAAGTTCATCTGATTAGCGCTAGCAAACTGACGAGCAAGTTCAATGGTTTTATCTTTACCACCGTCATCAACCAAGATGATTTGTCGTGGCGCTAGTGTTTGCGACATCAACGAGGCAAGGCAATAAGTAATATTATCTTGCTCATGAAAGGCTGGAATAACCACGTCAACAACGGCAGTGCGCCAATCTTTAGCAGGCGAAGGTACCGTTTTATCGGGGCCATGTATTAAACCAATTAAACTTAGTACGGTATTGGGACTGATGATGAACCATGGGGCGGTAGCCATATCTGGGCTCCTTTTATCATGCGTTAAAAATCTTTTATATACTTCGGCGTATTCCCTTGCCTGCGACGGTTAATCTACATTTATCGGTTGTATAGACTCAGCAATCTCATCAATCAATTGGCTTAATGTGGTCTTGGGTGCATAACCAATAGCTCGAGTAATTTTTTTCGTGGACGGCGAACGGTTAACGGTTTCTTCAAAATTATCGCCGTAGATTTCTTGGTACGGCACATAAATAATTTTTGAAGAACTGTTCAATTGTTTGATCACTAATTGTGCTAAATCGATGACGGAGATTTCTTCATGCGATCCCACGTTGAAAACTTCACCATAACAATCGGGTTGCTTAATGAGTTTTTTCAATGCCCAAGTGACATCTTTCACATAACCAAAGCATCTTCTGTGGCTACCATCACCATAAACCGACAGTGGTTTGCCACTTAAGGCATTGGCAATAAACTTCGGCAGAACCATACCGTATTTGCCAGTTTGTCTCGGGCCTGCGGTATTGAATAAGCGTACTACCACGATTTTCATCTGCCGTTCGCGATGATAAGCCAGGGCATGGAACTCATCCAGTGCTTTACTGCAGGCATAAGACCAACGGCCAATATGGGTTGCACCGAAGGTCATGTCATCTTCTTCGGAATAAGGTAAATGGATTGATTTTCCATAGACTTCAGACGTAGAGGTGAACAACACCGTTTTTTTCATGCTATCGGCTAAGGCCAGCATGATGTTCATGCCGCGAGCGCCAATTTCAATGGTGTTTACTGGGCTGTCGATGACGCGTTGCACACCAACCACGGAGGCTAAATGGAAAATATAGTCGGATTGCTGAACCAACTTTTCCATCAACGGATAATTTAATATCGTATCGTGATGGAATTGGAAATGTGGATTTTGCAAATGGCTTGAAATATTGGCCAGTGTGCCGGTAGACAAGTCATCCAAAACAATGACTTTATTGCCCGCAGACAATAGCTCATCGCAAAGATGAGAACCAATAAAACCAGCGCCCCCAGTAATTAAGTAGGTATCCATACCGCTCCCATTTTTTAAGTTCTTGTTTTAGATAATATAATCCTATTTTCAAGAATGTCAAAGAAAACGGCCCTCGCGGGCCGTGTTCATTTCGGGTGCAAGAACCTTCCAACAAAATCAGAGCGCTTTTTCAAGCTCCGGCAGAATCTGGAATAAATCGCCAACCAAGCCAAAATCGGCTATTTCAAAGATTGGCGCTTCGCCGTCTTTGTTAATCGCCACAATGGTGCCAGCGTCTTTAATACCAGTGAGATGCTGGATGGCACCGGAAATGCCGACCGCGATATACAGCGCTGGCGAGATGATTTTTCCGGTCTGGCCCACTTGCAATTCGCTTGGCACATAGCCAGCATCCACTGCGGCGCGAGAAGCACCCACGGCAGCACCGAGTTTATCGGCAAGTGAATAAATCACCGCAAAGTTTTCGGCTGAACCCAAGGCGCGGCCACCGGAAACCACTTTGCTGGCACTTTGCAGATCGGGGCGATCGGATTTGCCTTGTTGCAGCGAGACGAAGCGGGTGTGCGTTGGCAGTGTGGCAGAAACCGACACGGCCTCAACAGTTGCAGAACCGTTCATAGCAGCGGCAGGCCAAGAGGCGGTGCGCACCGTAGCCACCACTATTTGTTCGGCCGGGGCGTTCACGGTGATGATGGCATTGCCAGCGTAAATTGGGCGCTTGAAGGTGTGCGACGATTCAACGCTCATCACATCAGAAACTTGCGCCACGCCAAGCAGGGCCGCTACGCATGGCATGAGATCTTTGCCGAAAGTGGTGGAAGGGCCGAACACGTGCGTGTAGTTTTTCGCAACTTCTGCAACCTGCGGCGCCAAAACCTGCGCGATGGCGTGTTCATTGGCGGCATTATCGGCAAATAGTACTTTGCTGACGCCGGAAATTTTCGCGGCTTGCTCGGCAATGGCTTGGCCTGAACTTGATAGCACTAATACATCTATGCTTTCAGCATTTAAGGTTATTGCACAGGCGACGCAACGTGCGGTGGCGCTGTTCAATTGGCCATTCAAGTGTTCGGCAATAATCAATACGCGGCTCATTAGACAAGTCCTTTATTTTTCAGGGCGGTAATCAATTCGGCCACGTCTTTGACCATCACGCCTTTGCTGCGGCCAGTGGGTGGCGCAAAGTTTGTTGTGCTTAAGAAATCGGCAGATTCAATGCCTAAATCAGCCAATGCAAGGCTTTCCAATGGTTTGCTTTTAGCTTTCATGATGTCTGGCAGTTTAATAAAACGCGGCTCATTCAAGCGCAGATCCACGGTGATCAGCGCAGGAAGCTCAACTTCTAATGTTTCTAAGCCAGCATCCACTTCGCGGGTAACCTGCGCGCTGTTGCCATCAATAGCGATTAAGCTGGCGAAGGTAGCTTGCGGGCGACCCCAAATGGTGGCCAACATTTGGCCAGTTTGGTTAGCGTCGTCGTCAATTGCTTGCTTGCCCATCAATACTAAACCCGGTTGTTCTTTTTCAATCAATTTCAGGAACGCGCGTGCAGCAGTGAGTGGTTGAATGGCAGCATCGGTGACCACATGAATGGCGCGGTTAGCACCCATTGCTAAGCCATTGCGGATATGCGCTTGGCTGTCGGCTGGGCCCATGGTGACCACGACGACTTCGGTGGCGAGGCCTTTATCGCGTAGGCGTAGCGCTTCTTCCAACGCAATGTCGTCGAACGGGTTGGCAGACAGCTTCACGCCATCGGTTACCACGCCCGAACCATCGGATTTCACTTGAATGCGCACGTTGTAATCGACGACGCGCTTGTAACCAACCAAAATTTTCATTATTCCGCCTCAGAGCAGGGTTTTATTGACTAAAACATAGAGGCTTATTGTAACGCAAGTCCGCTTTTTCAAACAACTGTTTGGTTTGAAGGAAACGTGAAATCAGAGACTTAATCGACTTTTCAACGCTGCCACAAAGCGCTCGGCAGAGCCATCGGCATAATTAAAGAACAAAGACGGTTCAGTTAGCTCTAATTCCAATAAACACGGCATGCCGTTTTCATCGAGTAATAAATCAATGCGGGCATAAGCCAATGATCCATCCAAATGAAAGAGGCCGGGCAGGGCGGCAACAACTTGTTGTGCCAGTTTGTGTTCGTCGTCGCTGGGTGCTCTTGCAATAATCTGCTCGGGTGCAAACAGCAAATCAGTTGGGCCTTCATTGCGTTTCAGCAAAGGGCCTTTGCGAATGGCATGTGAATACACGCCATTAAAAAATAGCAAAGCAGTTTCACCGGCATCATCCACCTTGCTTAAGTAAGGTTGCAACAAGACGCTACGGTTTTTAAATTGCAAGCGATGGATGTGCATCAAAGCCGATTCGGTATCTTCACGTGCATAGCGTTGCGCATCTTTCGAACCAGCACCCACAGACGGTTTAACCACAAACTCAGCATGTTCAAATTCATCGAGAAACACGCGTAATCCGTCTTCGGCATGTTGCTCAGGTTCAATGAAACGACTCGGCACAGTATGAATGCCAAGCGCTGCCAATGCAGCCAGATAATGCTTGTCGGTATTGCTTTCAATCACATTCAGCGGATTCAGAAGCACTGTTTTTTCTGAAACACGCGCGGCCCATGCCAAAAACTCCGGCAGTTTGTCGATGTAATCCCAGGGAGAACGAATCAATACGGCTTTAAATGATGACCAGCTGATGCTGTCATCGTCCCAATACACAATGCGGTGCGCAATATGAGCCTTATCCAAGGCGGCAGACAAAGGCGCGAGATCTTCATCCAAAGCATGGGCAGCGGCAACAGAGACGAGAGCGAGCATGGTCAGTCCTTATAGGTTCTGATAATTCGGGCCAGCGCCGCCTTCCGGCGTCACCCAATTGATGATCTGATACGGATCTTTGATGTCGCAGGTTTTGCAATGCACGCAATTAGCGGCATTAATTTGCAAGCGTTTGCCGGCATCATCTTGGGCAATTTCATACACGCCAGCTGGGCAGAATCGCGTGCAAGGATTGCCGTATTCTTCGGCGCATTGGGTGATACAGATATTGGTATCGGCAACCTGCAGGTGAATCGGCTGGTCTTCATCGTGTTCGGTTGCAGCGTAATACACGCCAGCCAAGCGATCACGTGGGGCGAGGGTGCGTTCCACATAATCGCGAGTTGGGCTTTCGGCATCGTTGAGTTTTTTCAAGCTCTGCCAATCGGCCTTCACTTTCAGCGTCCATGGCGAGAAGCCGCCGGTGATGGTTTCCCAGCCGGCATTGATGAGGCCAAACAAACGACCTTTTTTGAACGCCGGTTTGAAGTTGCGGACTTTCTT
>JAGNUI010000006.1:15699-25400 GCA_017987065.1 Arenimonas sp. | reverse complement strand
GCTGTTTCAACTGGCATCAATACGGCATCAAGCGCAGCCTCGCCATGCTCTGCAAGTGCTTCTAATTGCTCAATTGTCCACAATTTCTCTGTTTGAAAAGGTTGCACCCAAGTGCGACGCAAGGCAACAACATGGGCACCACAGCCCAAGCGCTCACCTAAATCACGTATTAAGCTGCGAATATAAGTGCCAGTACCGCAAACCACTGATAATGTAATGGTGTTTTCCGTCTGAGCGTTAAAAGCAATGGAGTGCACGGTGACTGTCCGTGCTGGTAAATCGATCACATCACCGCGCCGCGCCTTTACATACATGGGCTCGCCGCCCTGCTTCAAGGCGGAATAGATTGGTGGTACTTGTTGTATATCGCCAATAAATTCTTGCAGCAATTGTTCAATATGCGCTTTGCTGTATACGCCGACCGCACGTTGCTGCAAAACCTGCCCTTCTGCATCATCGGTATCGGTGGTGGCGCCAAGTTGTGCAGTCACCTCATAGGCTTTATCGTTGCCGAGCAAATATCCCGCCACTTTTGTGGCCTCGCCAATACAAATTGGCAGTACGCCAGTGGCTAATGGATCAAGCGCGCCTGTGTGCCCGGCCTTTTCAGCTTTATACAAATTTCTAACTTTCTGCAAGGCGGAGTTGGAGGTTAAGCCTTTGGGTTTATCCAAAAGAATGAGACCATCAACAACTCGGCGTGGAAATTTAAACTGTACTTTCTTCATAGATAAAAAATCGCCCGAAGGCGATTAGTCAGATTCGGGCTTAGGCACATTTCGTAATAATTCTTCAATGCGCTCGCCTTTATCGACAGAATCATCGTAATGAAAATGCAGTTCCGGCACATGCCGCATCTTCACTGCTTGCGCTAATTGGTAACGCATTTCTGGTGCTAGCTCTTTTAATGCTTTCACCGTTGCTAAGGAAGATTCCGGCAGTAAAGCGGTGACGAAAACTTTGGCATGCGCCATATCGCGTGTCACTTCCACATCGGAAACGCTCACCGAAGGCAGACCATGATCGCGAACAGTAGCGTGCACGATAATGCCCAACTCACGACGGAGCTGGGCAGCAACACGATCGGTACGATGGAAGGACTTTTTAGCCATTACAAACTACGAGCCACTTCGATGCGTTCAAAGCATTCGATTTGATCGCCTGGCTTAACATCGTTATACGATTTAACCGCAATACCGCACTCGGTGCCGCTCTTGACTTCTTCAACCAAGTCTTTGAAGCGACGCAAGCTTTCCAACTCGCCTTCAAAGATAACCACACTGTTGCGCAAGACTCGAATAGGCTTATTACGTTTAACGCTACCTTCAATAACCAATGAGCCTGCAACCGCGCCAAATTTCGAGCTACGGAATACATCACGGACTTCTGCGATACCGATAATTTCTTCACGAATTTCAACACCAAGTAAGCCAGAGGCCACTTGCTTCACTTGATCAATCACATCATAAATAATCGAGAAATAACGCAGATCAATGCCATTGCTTTCAATGATTTTTCTTGCAGAAGCATCGGCGCGAACATTGAAACCAATGACAACCGCTTTAGACGCATTAGCAATTGTTGCATCCGACTCAGTGATTCCACCAACACCAGAAGACACCACATTGATACGAATATCGTCATTCGACAAAGCAGTTAAAGATTCACACAAAGCACCGACTGAACCTTGAACATCGGCTTTAATCACCAAGTTCAATACTTGCTGATCTTTGCCTGCGCCCATTTGCGCCATAACATCTTCCATACGCGAGCCAGGTTGCTTCACTAAACGCGATTCACGACGCTTACTTTCACGTTGCTGAGCCACTTCTTTAGCTAAACGCTCATCGGCCACTACGACAAAATCATCGCCCGCTTCCGGCACACCGGAAAGACCAAGAACCTGCACGGGTATAGAAGGACCGGCACTTTCAGTTTGCTGACCATTTTCATCGAATAAGGCACGGACTCGACCATACTGCAAACCGCTGACCAAATAATCGCCTTTTTTCAGGGTGCCTTCTTGCACCAACACCGTTGCAATTGGGCCACGACCTTTATCCAAGGATGATTCAATCACCACGCCAGTGGCACGCGCATCTACCACAGATTGCAGTTCCATTAATTCCGCTTGTAAACTGATTGCTTCAAGCAATGCATCGACGCCATCACCTGTTTTTGCCGAGACAGGAATAAATTGAACGTCGCCGCCCCACTCTTCCGGCACCACTTCAAGCTTGACTAAGCCCTGCTTCACGTTATCGGGGTTGGCTTCTGGTTTATCCATTTTATTAACAGCAATAATCAGCGGCACATTGGCGGCCCGTGCATGCTTAACCGCTTCAACGGTTTGTGGCATCACACCATCATCGGCGGCAACCACTAACACCACGATATCGGTTAGTTTGGCACCACGAGCACGCATCGAGGTAAACGCTGCGTGACCTGGCGTATCAAGAAAGCTGATCACACCACGGGCGGTTTCAACATGATAGGCGCCTATATGTTGCGTAATACCACCGGCTTCACCGGTTGCCACTTTGGTGCGGCGAATATAATCGAGCAACGAGGTTTTACCATGATCCACATGACCCATGATGGTAACTACGGGTGGACGTACGGTTTTGTCACCTTGCACTTCATCCAAATGCGCAACCAAAGCAATTTCGGCATCATTCTCCGATGCTTTCACTGGACTATGGCCCAATTCTTCTACAACAAGAGCTGCCGTATCGTGATCAATCACTTCATTGATAGTAACCATCATGCCCATTTTAAACAGTGCTCGAACGACTTCAGCACCTTTCATGGCAAGCTTATTGGCCAGTTCTGAAACCATAATGGATTCGCCAATGGCAACCTCACGCTGCATCGGTGTGGTTGGTCTTGAAAAACCATGTTGGCCGGTTGCTTTACGTGATGCTTCAACAACACGCTGTTTTGGTTTTCTCTTGCCAGCAGAGACACGACGCTCACGCTCTGCTGCGGTTAAATGCAGTTGTCCGGCCACCAATTGAATTGAGGAATCGTCATAGATTTCGTTATCAACCATGGCATGTGAGCCACGCACGCGATTTTTGGCGGGCTTAACCGGCGCTTTTTCTTTATTAATAACTTTAGCTGGCGGATGCCGTATTGCCTCTGTTTTATGCGGTTTATGGCCGTGCTTTTCATCGCGATCACGACGTGATTCATGGCCAGCATCTTCTGCCGGTGGCGCGACCGCGGTGGTTTTGCCGGATTTTTCAATACTGGCTAAACGTGCAGCTTCTTCAGCTTCTTTAATAACGCGCTCGGCTTCAAGGGCAGTGCTCTTAACCGCATCAAGCTGTTCACGGCGAGTACGATCTTGTTGGCTTAAGCGTGCTTGTTCCTCAGCATTGCGAGATTTTGATTCCTCAAGTTTACGCAACACTTCATCACGCTCACTTGTTTGTGGCGGACTGGTTTCATCACGTTTAATAAAATGCCGCTTCTGGCGCACTTCAACAGAAACAGTTGATTTGTTTTTACCGGTGCCAGCTATGGTTAACTCTTCTTTAGTGCGGCGATTGAGAGTGATTTTATCTGGCGCCGCCGCTTGTCCGGCAGGACTTTCAGCCTTACCATGCGAGCGCTTTAGAAAGCCTAATAGCTTTAATTTTTCAGTACTACTGACAGCCTGATCTGGGCCAGAAAACTCCATACCTGCTTCGGCAAGCTGCTTTAGGAGCTTGTCAACAGGTAAGCCTACAATTTTTGCCAACGATCCAACGGTTACTTCTGACATGGAGATGTCGATCCTTAAAATTTGTGGTGAAACTACGCCGCGTTTATCACAAAGCGCTTAATTCAATTTTTCCAAACGAGCAATTTCAACGGCACGCGCAGCAAGTATCAAAGCAGATGCGCGCTCCATGCCCATATCGTCAATATCTGAAATTTCATCAGCAGCTAATTCCGCTAAATCGTCTTGTGTTGACACGCCACGAGCTGCCAAGGCATAAGCGATGGATTCATCCATGCCGTCCATATCAAGCAATTCTTGAGAAGGTTTATGTTCTTCAATCACTTCTTCAGCGGCCAATGCATCGTTCAATAAGGAATCACGGGCACGAGAACGCAATTCTTCAACAATGTCATCATCAAAGCCTTCAATAGCCAATAATTCTGCAGCCGGCACATAAGCAATTTCTTCGATGGTACTAAAGCCTTCTGCCACTAAAATGCCGGCAATTTCTTCATCAACTTCAAGTTTATTGACAAACACGGCGCGCGCCAAAATTTGTTCCGCTTCAGATTTAGCGGCTACTTGATCTTGGGTCATTACATTGAGTTGCCAGCCGGTTAATCGACTAGCCAAGCGCACGTTTTGACCACCCTTACCAATGGCTTGTGCCAGTTTTTCTTCTGAAACAGCAATGTCCATCGAATGTTTTTCTTCATCAACAATAATGGACTGTACTTCCGCCGGCGCCATGGCATTAATGACGAATTGGGCAGGATTATCAGACCATAAAATAATATCGACGCGCTCACCGTTCAATTCATTGGAAACAGCTTGAACGCGCGAGCCGCGCATACCAATACAAGCGCCAATTGGATCTGTGCGGTGATCGTGAGCCAAAACAGCAATTTTTGCACGATCGCCAGGATCACGTGCAGCGCCTTTAATTTCAACTAAACCTTGGCCAACTTCTGGCACTTCCAAACTAAACAACTCAATCATGAATTCTGGTGCAATACGCGAAATAATCAATTGCGGGCCGCGAGTATCAGCACGAGTTTCTTCCAAATAGCCACGAACCCGATCACCTGGGCGCAGCACATCGCGAGGAATGGATTTATCTTTTGGAATGATGGCTTCAGCATTACCGCCCAAATCAACAAAGACATTGCCACGTTCAGCACGCTTCACAATACCATTAACCATTTCACCAACGCGGTCTTTCCACTGATCAAGCACTAAAGCGCGCTCAGCTTCACGAACACGCTGCACAATCACTTGTTTGGCGGCTTGCGCAGCAATGCGACCAAACTCAGGGTTTTCAACTTGTACTTCAATAAACTCGCCTAATTGAATGCCTTCTTGCTCATCAACGGCGTCCATTAAACGGGTCATGCGATCTGGCGATTCCATGATGATGTCATCGGCAATCACTTCCCAGCGGCGGAAGGTTAAATAACTGCCGTCTTTAGGGTTAATTTCCACTCTGATAGAGACATCTTCGTCGTGATAACGTTTTCTAGCGGCCGCAGCCAAAGCCGATTCCATCGCATGAATAATCACATCACGATTAACGCCTTTTTCATTTGCAACCGCTTCCATGACTAATAAAAGTTCTTTACTCACAAAACCACTCCGAATTTGCCGGCTAAGCCGATAATAATATTACTTGTTAGGCGCTGTTTTCTTGCGCCCGCCTTTAGGTGTTGCATCCATACCCAATGCCAAATAATCTGGCACCAGTCTGGCTTTATCTACATTGTTAAATGCTACTACGAATTCTTTGCCATCACATTGCAGGCTTATGGAATCGTTTGATACTGCTGAAATAAATCCTTGCAATCGTCGCCGGCCATCTTGCGGTAGGCTTAAACTGATTTTGACTTGCTCACCAATCTGTTTGGCAAATTGCTGCAAACTAAATATTGGCCGATCAACGCCCGGTGAAGAAACTTCAAGCGTATATTGCGAGGCAATGGGATCGTTCACATCTAAGCTTGCCGAAACTTCTCGACTGACCGCTTCACAATCTTCAATGGCTACCAAACGTTCAGGCGCATCGATGTATAAACGCAACATGGCATTACCTAATGAAGGTGAAAATTCAATGCCAAGAAGCTCCAGCCCCAAACTATTTACAGTGGGTGCTAGTAATTCATAAAGTTCTAAGGCTTTGCCAGTCATTGCCATCGCGCACTATCCTCAAGCATTGTGTAAATTTTGCTAACAAAAAAGGGCCTATTGGCCCTCTTCCAGTACATCCTAATTACGCCGTTTTAGAACCAAAATGCACTCTAAAAATAGCTTCACAAGCGGCCATGGCTTGCTGAATTAACTGGTAGCGGGGGCAGGATTTGAACCTACGACCTTCGGGTTATGAGCCCGACGAGCTGCCAGACTGCTCCACCCCGCATCAGAGAATGGATATTATAGCCGAGTTGGCTATTGAGTTACAAGCAATTATTATTCAGCTTGGAAATGCTTTAATACACCAAGATAAAATACTATTGGAGAAGATGCCGAGCACTAACAAGGCGGAAGCATTGACGATAAAAGCAGCGCGTAAATGGATATCGGCATTAATGGCAATGCTGTCGGATTCAGGTTTTTCGAAAAACATCACGCGAATCAGTTTCAAATAATAAAATGCACCAATAACAGCGCAAACCACGGCCCATATGGCTAACCACTGATAACCGCCCTGCAATGCCGCCACAATAACTTGCAACTTAGCAAAGAAACCTAGGAAAGGCGGAATACCGGCTAATGAGGCAATGACAAATAATATTAAAAAGGCAAATCCTGGACTTTTAACCCAAAGGCCTTTGAAATCGTTAATTTCACCGGCTTCAAAACCACTGCGACTCAATAAAATAATTGAACCAAATGCCGCAACGGCCATAATGCTATAAGAAATGGCATAAAACATAGACGCAGCATAACCAGTCGCGTCGGCTGTTAGCATGCCCAATAGCAAAAACCCTACATGCGATATGGTTGAATAGGCCAACAAGCGTTTGAAGTTGGTCTGTACTAACGCCATAAGATTGCCAAGCAACAACGACAAGGCTGCAATTCCGGCGAGCAATGGCACCCAATCAGAAGCTGCGGGGCCTGCTGCTGATTGCAAAAGGCGATAAGCCATACCAAACGCTGCTAATTTGGGCGCTGAACTAATAAAAGCAGTAACTGCCGTGGGCGCACCTTGATACACATCTGGTAACCACATGTGAAAGGGTGCGGCACCAAATTTAAAAGCAATACCGGCAAGAATGAATACCACGCCTAATTTGAACATATAGGGGGATTCAGTTTGGCTTGCGGCTGCATAAATAGATTCGAGCTGCAAACTGCCAGTAGCACCATACAGCATTGACATGCCATACAACAATAATCCGGAGGCAATGGCACCCAATACAAAATATTTCATGGCGGCTTCTGAAGCAATCGGGTTATCGCGATCCATGCCAACGAGCCCGTAAGAACTTAGTGCTACCAGTTCTAAACCAAGATATAACACCGTTAAATTACCTGCTGAAATCATCAACATCATGC
The DNA here is from genome assembly GCA_017987065.1 of Arenimonas sp. Lineage (GTDB taxonomy): Bacteria > Pseudomonadota > Gammaproteobacteria > Xanthomonadales > Xanthomonadaceae > Arenimonas. Next base: position 18,139 of record JAGNUI010000006.1, on the reverse strand, counting down.
CAAGTACGGCAAACAAACAAAGTACATAAAATTCAGACTTAAACAAGCCACGTTCTTGCAAATAGGGTTTGGCATAAATAAAACTAAACGCAGTAACACAATACACCGCAATCTTTAGTACATCAGCGGTTAAATCGCGCACGAACATGCCAGAAAATGCTGTAGTGCTAAGCACCGCCATGTCGCGAATGGTAATCATTGCTGCAGCAATTAAAACAGCTATCGCTAGAAAATGGATTAATGCACGGCGCTTGGCGTCAATGAATAGATCAGCCATTAATAAGGCGAATGCGGCACCACAAATAAACAGCTCCGGCAAGATGGTATGCAAATCTGCAATTGGAAAGATCGGTTGTGTCATGAATGGATCCTCAAAGCTTGGTTTGCACTAAATGATTGACTAAAGCGCTGATTGGCGCATCCATCAGTTCGACTAATGGTTTTGGATAAACACCCAATGCAAGCACGCCAAGGGCAAATAGACCCAGGACACAAGCTTCACGAGTTGTAATATCGGTTAATTCAGCAACATGATGATTGGCTATTTCACCAAACACCACACGCTTCACCATCCATAAGGTATAAGCCGCGCCAAGAATAAGCGTGATGGCTGCAAAGAATGCAATTAATGGGTGCGCTTGGAAGCTTGCAATAATAATCATAAACTCGCCAACGAAACCACTAGTGCCCGGCAAGCCGGCATTGGCCATAGCGAAGAATACGAAAAAGCCAGCAAACCATGGCATGGTGTTAATTACACCGCCGTAGTCTTTAATCATTCGACTGTGCATGCGATCGTACAAAACACCAACACAGGTAAACATTGCACCGGAAATAAAGCCGTGCGAAATCATTTGTACCATGCCGCCTTGCAAGCTCAAACGTGCGCCATCTATATTTCCGGAATCACGCACCAGGCTGAATACGATAAAACTAGCAAGCGTGACAAAACCCATATGCGCAATGGAAGAATAGGCAATCAGTTTTTTCATGTCTTCTTGCACTAAAGCCACAAAACCGATGTACACCACGGCAATTAACGACATCGCAATAATGAGCCAAGCCCATTCATTGGACGCATCTGGCACAATCGGCAAACTAAAACGAAGGAATCCGTAACCGCCAATTTTTAGCATGATGGCCGCCAGAATCACAGAACCACCGGTAGGCGCTTCAACGTGCGCATCAGGCAACCAAGTATGCACTGGCACCATGGGCACTTTGACTGAAAAGGCGGCTAAGAAAGCGAAGAACAACCACATTTGCTCTTTAGCATTTAATGGCATTTCGGCCCAAACTGCCAAATCAAAACTACCCGATTTCAAGTACAGGTAAATCAAGCCGATGAGCATGAATACCGAACCCAAGAAGGTGTACAGAAAAAATTTAATACTGGCGTAAACGCGGTTCGGACCACCCCAAATTCCGATGATGATAAACATCGGGATGAGCATGCCCTCAAAGAAAATATAAAACAATATGGCATCAAGCGATGAAAAAACACCAATCATCAAACCTTCTAGAACCAGCATGGCCGCAAAATATTGATGCGTCCGATTCTCAATGGAGCTCCATGAACTGAGCAATACCAAAATGGTGGTGAACGTGGTCAGCATAATGAGCGCCACTGAGATACCATCAACGCCCAGCCTGTAATTGATATTAAATGCCGGCAACCATGGCATTAATTCCGTAAATTGCATATCAGGCAAACTTTGATCAAGCCCTAGATACAATTTAATACTTAAAATGAATGATGCAATTGCGACACCTAATGCCAAATATTTTGCAGTGCCCGCTCTGCGGTCGCCAAGCAAAAAGGACAATAAGCCACCAAGTATTGGTAGCCAAATTAACGCGCTAAGTATTGGCATTTGAGAGCCCATGCAGTAATTCCTTAATCCTTATTGAGCCAACACGCGAGTAACCATAGCCAAAAGTATAATCAGGCCAACAATCATCGCAAACGCATAAGTGTATAAATAACCGGTTTGCATGCCGCGAATCATTCTTGAAGCACGACCTACCAAATGAGCTGTTCCGTTGACTAAAACACCATCAATTAATCCGGCATCAATCACAGTCCAGGCTTTTCTCCCGAGCAAAATACCGCCACCAGCAAACCCTTTAATCCACAAATCATCAAAACCGTATTTATTTTCTAAAATACGAATTGGTAAAGCGAATACTTTCTGGGCACGAACAGCAACATTGATATTAAACAAATAGATGTAGGTTGCTAGCGCAAAGCCTGCAAGAGCTAGGAAGAACGGCCATTGGGTCATGCCATGCAATGCGAAGGCCACAGGGCCATGAAATTCTTCACCCAAAACTTTAATGACATCATTTTGCGGCAGGACTGTAATGGCTCCATCAAAAAAACCACCAAACAACATCGGGCCAACCGTTAAGAAACCAATAAAAATGGATGGTATCGCCA
>JAGNUI010000006.1:0-15599 GCA_017987065.1 Arenimonas sp. | reverse complement strand
TTGCGACAGTGTGGAATAGGCAACCACTCGCTTGATGTCATTTTGGATAATGCCAATTAAGCCAGTAAATAAGGCAGTGGTGGCACCAATGAATAATACGAAATGCAAAGCAGTTGGGCTGAGTTCAAAAATTGGCGACATACGTGCCACCATAAAAATACCAGCGGTGACCATGGTTGCCGCGTGAATCAATGCGGAAATTGGCGTTGGACCTTCCATGGAATCTGGCAACCAAACGTGCAAAGGCACTTGTGCCGATTTGCCCATGGCGCCAATAAATAGACAAATGGCAATAAAGGTTACCGCCGATACTTGCCAAGCAGACACTTGCACACTCAACAGAGAAAATGTTGGGATTAATTCAATGCTGGTGTTGACCGTATCGGCAATTTTGCTAAACGCTATCGAATAATCCAAGGTTCCGGTGTAGTACACAACAGCACAAATGCCTAATAAAAACCCGAAGTCGCCTACTCGGTTCACTAAAAATGCTTTGAGATTAGCAAATATAGCCGAAGGGCGTTTGTACCAAAAACCAATCAACAAATACGAAACCAAGCCCACCGCTTCCCAGCCAAAGAACAGCTGCAAGAAGTTGTTGCTCATCACCAGCATCAGCATGGAAAATGTGAATAGTGAAATATAACTGAAGAAGCGCTGATAACCAGGATCTTCAACCATATAGCCGATGGTATACACATGCACTAACAAGGATACAAAGGTGACCACCACCATCATCATCGCGGTTAATTTGTCGACCATAAAACCGACATGCGCAGAATATTGACCGATTTCAAAAAACGTATAAATGTTTTGATTGAACGGCACGGCGCCTTCATACACCAACTGGCCCAATACAAATATAGAAAGCGCGCAACTTAGCATTACCAATAAAATAGTGATGTAATGTGCACCAGCTCGGCCAATCTGACTTCCGAATAGGCCAGCTAAAATTGAGCCTAACAAAGGCGCAAGCGCAACCGTGAGCAATATTGGCAAAGACAGCAAGGTTTGTTCCGTCAGCATCGCATCAACCCTTCAATGAATCCAACTCGGCGACATTAATCGTGCGCCGGTTGCGGAATAAAGTAACCAAAATAGCCAAGCCAATAGCGGCTTCTGCAGCAGCCACGGTCAAGATGAAAAATACAAATATTTGGCCATCAACATTGCCTAAAAATCGTGAGAAGGCCACAAAATTGACATTCACTGATAACAACATCAGTTCGATACACATCAACAATAAAATAATATTTTTACGATTAATAATGATGCCCGCAATACTTAATGAAAATAATGCAGCGGCAAATACCAGGTAGTGTTCAAGAGTAACCATGATTATTTAGCCTCCGAATTTAAATCTGCACTTTTTGTAGTGGCTTCCATTTTGATTAAGCGCACGCGATCAGCCTTACGCACCAACACTTGATCGCTGGCATTTTGTGTTTTTGTACCCGGACGGCGGCGAAGGGTCAATAAAATTGCCACTACTAAAGCCACTGTGAGGATAACGGCGGCAATTTCGAACGGCAACATATAGCGCCCAAATAAGGCTTGCGCAATCCAATGCAAATTACTGGTGTTTTCAATTAGGGCAGGATTTTGTGTTGGCAGTGCGATGCCACTGGTGCCACCTGCTTTAATGAGCATGACGATTTCAATAAACATTAGCGCTGCTACCAAAATAGCAATGGGAAAATGTTTGATGAAGCCTTCTCGTTTAGGCACGGTATGCACATTGAGCATCATCACCACAAACAGGAATAGAATCATCACGGCGCCAATATAGACCAACACCAAAACGATTCCTAAGAACTCTGCTTGCAGCAATAACCATAAACAAGCCGTCGAGAAAAAAGTTAATACTAAACTTAATACGGAATGCACCGGATTTTTAAAGGTGATAACAGCTAGCGCAGACGACAATGCGACTGCGGCAAATAAATAAAAGGCGATTAATTCAAAAGTCATTTCATCGTCTCCTATCGAAATGCAGCATCGGCAGAACGACGCTCTGCGATTTCAGTTTCGAAGCGATCACCAATAGCTAAAAGCTGGGCCTTGTTGACAATATTTTCACCACGATTTTCAAAGTGGTATTCGTGAATATGGGTTTCTACGATGGAATCAACAGGGCAGCTTTCCTCGCAAAATCCACAAAAAATACATTTAAATAAATCGATATCGTAACGCGTGGTTCGGCGTTGGCCATCTTCGCGTGGCGCTGAATCGATAGTAATCGCTAAGGCCGGGCAAACGGCTTCGCATAATTTACAAGCAATGCAACGCTCTTCGCCATTCGGATAACGACGCAATGCATGCAAGCCACGGAAACGATCAGATTGTGGGAATTTTTCAAACGGATAGTTCACATTATATTTTGGCTTGAACATATAAGTGAGTGTTAAAGCCATGCCTTTGATGAATTCAATCAACATCAGGCTCTTAAGGTAATTGATTATACGGATCATGATTGGCCTTAAGCTCCTAAAATAAACCAGTTGTTGTAGGCTGCTACTGCCGCTACAAAAATCCAAGCAATGCAAATTGGGATGAACACTTTCCAACCTAAACGCATAATTTGATCATAGCGGTAGCGTGGAAAGCTGGCACGGAACCACACAAAACAGAAAGCAAAAAATAGTGCTTTCAAAAACAACCACCAAATTCCGGGCTCACCCAAAAATCCACCAACCCAACCTTGAAAAGGCGATAACCAACCACCCATAAAGAGCAATGCGGTTAAGAAGCTGATTAAAATCATATTGGCGTATTCAGCCAAGAAGAAAATAGCAAACGCGGAGCCAGAATATTCAACATGGAAACCAGCCACGATTTCTGATTCACCTTCTGCTACGTCGAAGGGTGCGCGATTGGCTTCGGCAGTTCCAGAAATAAAATAGATCAGAAACAACGGGAATAAAGGAATAAAGAAGTATTCAATAAAACCATTATCGCCTACTTGCGCATTAACAATTTCAGTGAGATTCATACTGCCGGCAGCCACCAAGACGCCAACCAAAGCAAAACCCATGGCAATTTCATAACTAATAACTTGCGAGGCAGCGCGTAAAGCGCCCATGATGGCGTACTTAGAGTTCGATGCCCAACCCCCCAAAATAATGCCATACACGCCCATCGATGTCAGCGCCAACAACATCAAGATGCCGGCATTGATATTGGCTAATACTAAGGGGCCGGTATCGTTTTCGCCAAATGGAATTAAAGCCCAGGCAGCAAATGCTGGCGCCAAAGCAATGAGTGGCGCTAAGCGATACAAAAACGGGCTGGCTTTATCAGGTGTAATCAATTCTTTAAAGAGCATTTTGAAAACATCGGCGAAAGCTTGAATAACGCCAATACCAAACACACCACCCACATATTGCGGCCCTTGACGTACATGCATCCAGCCAATTATTTTGCGTTCAAATAAGGTGTAGAAAGCCACCGATATAATCAGCGGCATCATCACCACAAGAATTTTTAATAACATCCACAGCAACATACCAATGGTGCCAAATTGAACTAAAAACTCGCGAATGAAATCAATCATAAGGAAGCCTTCGCAATGCTTAACGATGCTGTTTGAGAGATCGGCGCCGTTGCAGCATAATTGGATTCAATCCAAACACAGGATTGAGCTACTGCATTTGAAATAGCCACTGGCAATGTGGCAGAGCCTGTACCATCGCCGACTTTAGCCATTTGCCCGGCACTTAAACCTAAACGCTCAGCATCTTTGGAATTGAGCACAACACGCGGGCCATGAGTCAGTGGGTGTGCTTGCAAGGCTTCGGCGCGGCGTGTTACTGCGTCAATGCGGTAGATTGGTGTGCTGGTAATGCGTTCAAAACCATCTGTTGCAACGGGTGTTTGTGCAACACCCTTGCCACAAACAATATTTTGTTTTTGAATTTGAGCGCGTAACTGATCTACATCAACAAATGTAAGCGCAGGCAATGCACATTGATCGTACAAGGCGCGCAATACGCGCCAGCCGCTTTGGGCAGCGCCAGGTAATTTGCCAGCCACTTCAGTGCTTTGCTCAACGCCGTTAACATTCACTAGGCTTGCTTGAATTTCAGGTGTGAGACCTATTGGTAAAATAACATCAGCGAGTTCTTTCAGCTGCTCGGTTACAAAAGCAGAACAGGCAATCACTTTGCTCGTTAATAAAGCTTTGGTTGCCAAAGTGGTGGCAGCAAAATCAAACTGTGGCTCAATACCAAACAACACAAAGGTGTTGATGGAACCATCAAGCATTTGCAATGCATTTTTTCCATTTGATTTTGGCAACACAGCCACTTGGGCAAGGCCAATCGCATTGGCACCTTGTGGAATGCGGCACAATTTTACTTTGCCGCTTTCACGCAACGCATTGGCCACAGCACGCACTTGCGATGCGCTTGCTGAGGACTCAGCGATTTCACCCAAAATGAGCACCGTACCATCTTCAATTTGTAAAGACAGTGTTTGCAATGCTTCTGCTAATTTTGAAGGCGCCACAATGGTTTTGCTGTGTAAAGCAAAGCTAAATTCAAAATCAATGGGATTGATGCTATGAACTTTTGCACCATTTTTAACGGCTTTATGAATTCGCTGATGAATCAATGGAATTTCATGGCGAATATTGCATCCAACTAAAACAATATTTTTGGCATTTTCAATATCAGCCACTTCCATATCAAAAACTTCGGCCACGGGGCTATCAGCAAAATCGATGGCTTTAATACGATGATCAAGATTACTAACACCTAAGGCATTAGCAAGGGTAACTAGCATATGCCCTTCTTCATTACTAGAAGACGGGTGCGCTAATATGCCGGTTGCAGCAGCATTGCTTTCTTTCAAGGCACAAGATGCCGCAAACAAAGCCTCATCCCAACTGGCTTCACGCCACTGACCATTTTCTTTTAACATTGGTTGCGTTGCGCGTTCTTGGCTATAAACACCCTCATGCGAATAACGATCGCGATCAGACAACCAGCATTCATTGATGGCTTCGTTATCGCGAGGCACGGCGCGCAACACTTCATTGCGACGGCTATGAAAAAATACATTGGAGCCCAAGGCATCGTGATAGCCAATAGACTGCTTGGCAATCAGCTCCCACGCGCGTGCTTTATAACGGAATACTTTGTTGGTTAACGCGCCCACCGGGCAAACATCAATGACATTGCCAGAAATTTCACTCATTAACGGCTTGCCATCGAAGGTGCCAATCTGCAGGTTTTCACCGCGATAAATGCCGCCCAGTTCAAACGTGCCAGCAACATCGGCGGTGAATCGAACACAACGCGTGCATTGAATGCAACGGGTCATATCGGTGGCTACTAACGGCCCGATATCTTCATCGGGCACCACACGTTTACGATCGACATAACGACTGACCGAACGACCATAACCCATAGAAATATCTTGCAGTTCGCACTCGCCACCCTGATCACAAATTGGGCAATCCAACGGATGGTTTACCAATAAAAACTCCATCACATTGCGCTGCGCATCTAACGCGCGCTTGCTTTGGGTATAAACTTTCATACCTTCCATCACTGGTGTTGCGCATGCTGGCATTGGCTTAGGTGTTTTTTCAACATCCACCAAACACATACGACAATTGGCGGCGATTGGTAATTTTTCGTGGTAGCAAAAACGCGGAATCGGAATACCGGCCTGATCCGATGCTTGAATAATCATCGAACCTTTAGCCACTTGTATGGCTTCACCATTTATTTCTAAACTCACCATATTGCTTGCAACGGGAGGAATATCTGCAACATTACTCATGCCACTTCCTCCAGCGGTTCATCAACCAAGAATCGTTTATTGATAATGGCAAACTCAAATTCATGCCAGTAATGGCGTAAGAATCCTTGCACTGGCCAAGCCGCTGCTTCACCAAAAGCGCAAATGGTATGCCCTTCAATTTGCCCGGCAGCCGATTTCAACATATGCAAATCGTCCATGGTGGCAGAACCTTCAACAATGCGACTCAACACGCGATACATCCAACCGGTACCTTCGCGGCATGGTGTGCATTGACCGCAGCTTTCTTTATAGTAAAAACGTGAAATACGATGGCAAGCACGAACCATGCAGGTTGTATCATCCATCACAACGACTGCTCCTGAACCCAAGCCAGAGCCAGCTTTTTGAATCGAATCGTAATCCATCGTGCAAGCTAGCATTTGCTCGGCAGGCAATACCGGCATCGAAGAACCGCCCGGAATGACCGCTTTTAATTTACGACCGTTACGCACACCACCCGCTAAAGCCAATAAATCAGCAAAGGGCGTGCCTAAACGTATTTCAAAATTGCCAGGATTAGCCACATGGCCAGAAACCGAGAAAATTTTCGGCCCACCATTATTGGGCTTGCCAAGATTCAAGAACCACTCCGCGCCATTGCGTAAAATAGCTGGCACAGAAGCGTAGGTTTCGGTGTTGTTGATGGTTGTTGGTTTGCCAAATAAACCAAAATTGGCTGGGAATGGCGGCTTGAATCGTGGCTGACCTTTTTTGCCTTCCAAAGATTCCATCATCGCGGTTTCTTCGCCACAAATATACGCGCCAGCGCCCAATGCGGCATGAATATCAACATCAACACCTGAACCTAAAATATTTTTACCTAACAAACCATTCTCGTAGGCTTCTTTCAAGGCATGCTCAAAATGCTCGAATGGTTCATGGTGAAATTCACCGCGCAAATAATTATAAGCTACGCTTGAACCGGTGGCATAACAAGCAATCGCCATGCCTTCAATCACAGAATGCGGATTAAAACGTAGGATATCGCGGTCTTTGCAAGTGCCAGGCTCGGACTCATCAGAATTGCACAATATATATTTTTGTCCTGGCGCCGTGCGTGGCATAAAACTCCACTTCAAGCCAGTTGGGAATCCTGCACCACCGCGCCCGCGTAGCCCAGACTGCTTAACCATATCGATGATTTGTTCTTGCGGGGTTTTCTCGGCTAGGATTTTCTTCCAAGCCTGATAGCCACCCTGCTGCAAATAGCTTTGCAATGCCCACGGGGTATCGTAGTGCATGGTGGTGTAAACAACCTGGTGATCTTGAGGTGCTGACTGAGTCATATGGTTTCCTTAGTTCAGTCCGTCAAAGAGTTCGTCGAGTTTGTTCGGGGTAATTTTTTCATGGTAATGGCCATCAATAACCACCGCGATAGCGCCTGCGCAAGCCGCCACACACTCTTCTTCAATTTTTAAAGTGATACGCCCGTCTTTAGTGGTTTCGCCGTTTTTGCAGCCTAATTTTTTCTCGGCGTGGCGCACCAAATCTTCGGCACCGTTGAGCCAGCAACTGATATTGGTGCAAATTGATACTTTATGGCGACCAACCGGGCTGAGATCAAACATCGAATAAAAACTGGCCACTTCATAGGCCCAAATAGCAGGAATTTCCAAATATTTGGCGACCGCCGCAATGAGTTCATCGGTTAACCAACCGCCGTTTTGCTCTTGCGTTACCATCAAGCCTTGTATCACCGCTGAGCGTTTACGATCGGCAGGAAATTTTGCAACCCAATGATCAATATGCGCGCGCGTTTCTGCATGCAATGCAATCAGTGGATCAACATTTTGGCAGGCTGTGAAATTACCTGTTGCTTTCATCGATCCACCTCACCAAACACAATATCGTAAGTACCAATCATAGCCACCACATCGGCCAACATATGGCCACGCACAATGGCATCCATCGATGACAAATGTGCAAAGCCCGGCGCACGCGCCTTTAAGCGGAACGGTTTATTGGCACCATCTGAGATGATGTAAACGCCAAATTCGCCTTTCGGCGCTTCTACCGCTGAATACACTTCACCCACAGGCACGCTATAGCCTTCGGTAAATAATTTGAAGTGATGGATTAATGCTTCCATATCTTCTTTCATTTCTTCACGCGATGGAGGCGCCACTTTGAAATTTTTGACCATCACCGGACCTGGATTTGCGCGCAACCAATGGATGCATTGCTGAATAATACGATTTGATTGACGCATTTCTTCAACACGCACCAAATAACGATCATAACAATCGCCTTCCACACCAACGGGGATGTCGAAGTCTACATTCGCATAAGCAGCGTATGGTTGTTTCTTACGCAAATCCCAAGCAACACCAGAGCCACGCAACATCGGGCCGGTCATACCCCAAGCCAGAGCCATATCTGGCGGCACAACGCCAATACCCACAGTACGCTGTTTCCAAATACGGTTATCGGTTAATAAAGATTCGTATTCATCGACTTTATTTGGGAAATCGTTGGTGAACGCTTCAAGGAAATCGAGCAAACTGCCTTCGCGCCAAGCATTGCTTCGCTTTAAATCGGCACCTTTGCGCCAAGGTGATTCGCGGTATTTCGGCATCACATTAGGTAAATCGCGATACACGCCACCAGGACGATAGTATGTGGCGTGCATACGCGCACCAGAGACCGCTTCATAGCAGTCCATTAATTCTTCACGCTCACGGAACGCATATAAAAACACGGCCATGGCGCCTAAATCCAAACCGTTCGAACCAATCCACATTAAGTGATTTAAAATTCGGGTGATTTCATCGAACATGGTGCGAATGTATTGCGCGCGAATCGGCGCTTCAATGCCGAGCAATTGCTCAATGCCACGCACATAGGCATGTTCATTGCACATCATTGAGACATAATCCAAACGATCCATATAGCCAATGGATTGATTGAATGGCTTAGATTCGGCTAATTTTTCAGTGCCACGGTGCAATAAGCCAATATGCGGATCAGCGCGTTGTACCACTTCGCCATCCATTTCCAAAATCAGACGCAACACGCCATGCGCAGCCGGATGCTGAGGCCCAAAGTTTAATGTGTAATTGCGGATTTCTTGCGCGTTCATGATTTCACCTGAGTCTGTTCGGACTGCGCTTGCTGCCAACGCGAGTCATCACGAATCACTTTTGGCACGCCCACGCGTGGCTCAATACTAACCGGCTGATAAATGACACGCTTTTTCTGTTCGTCGTAAATCACTTCAACATTACCAATCAATGGGAAATCTTTACGGAATGGATGGCCAACAAAACCATAGTCCGTCAAAATACGGCGCAAATCAGGGTGCCCGGTAAAAATAATACCGAATAAATCGAATGCTTCACGCTCAAACCAATCGGCAACTGGATAGATACTCACAATCGAGTCCATCTGCGGTACGGCATTATCAGCAGTAAAACTGCGTACACGAATACGGCGATTATGGCGCACAGAAACGAGATGCACGACAACCGCAAAACGCTTCACTAAATCACTTTCCGCGGGGCGATTCTGCCAAGCGAAACGACCCGGGCCATCGCCCTCAACGCCGCGCGAAAAACCTTGCGAAGAGATATCGGTGGTATCCCATTCAACATCGCCAAAACTGAGGTAATCGACGCCACATAAATCAATCATTTGCTCAAAAGCAAAATCGGTGTTATCGCGCAATGAAGTCACCACATTCAGATAATTTTCTGGTGTGACTTCCAACGTTATTTCATCGCGTTGTTCAATAATTTTTTCTACCCGCGCCTGAAAGAAAGCGTTGAGTTTTTCAATATATAGATTTGGCAAATTGGTCATGGTCTAGGCCTTATCGCGCAATGGTATTTGTGCGGCGGATTTTTTTCATCAACTGCAAAATGCCATAAACCAAGGCTTCTGCGGTAGGCGGACAACCCGGCACATAAATATCAACTGGGACAATACGATCACAACCGCGCACAACCGAATAGGAATAGTGGTAATAACCACCACCGTTCGCGCAACTACCCATAGAAATGACCCACTTTGGCTCGGGCATTTGGTCATACACTTTGCGCAACGCTGGTGCCATTTTATTGACCAAAGTGCCAGCCACGATCATCACATCGGCCTGACGTGGCGATGGTCGGAAAATTACACCATAACGATCAAGATCTAAACGTGAAGCACCGGCATGCATCATTTCTACTGCACAACACGCTAAACCGAAGGTTACCGGCCACATCGAGCCAGTGCGCGCCCAATTAATTAAGGTATCAAGATTAGTGGTAACAAATCCACGTTCAACCAGCGGATTGTCACCGCCCGGGCGGAGAATATCGTCAACAGTGGCAACAGGGATGGGATTATGCATCACATTGGAAATACTTTCGATTACTCCCATTCCAATGCTCCTTTTTTCCAAGCATAGATAAAGCCCATCAATAATAATCCCAGGAAAATGCCCATTTCAACTAAGCCAAGCATTCCTAAATCTCGAAAAATAACCGCCCAAGGAAACACAAAGGCAATTTCAAGATCGAACACAATGAACATGATGGCAATTAAGTAGTAACGCACATCAAATTGAATGTGTGAATCTTCAAAAGCGATGAATCCGCACTCGTACGGTGATAATTTTTCAGCGTTTGGCATACTTGGGCCAAGCAGCCGACCAAGCACCATCAACGCTATACCAACGCCAGCGGCGACTGCTAAAAATAATGCGATTGGCATATATTCGTTTAGCACATGCAGTTCCTTAATAAATTAAGACAATTCAAAAGTCCTAAATAATTTAGGACAGGCGCTATATGATAGCCTTTCAGGCAAAGTCATTGCAATGAAAGGATGCACTTTTCTTCAAATGATTATCTTAAACAGTGGAATTTAAGTTAAATAAAAACGCCTGCTAATGCAGACGTTTTTGTATGGTGCCCAAGAGGGGACTCGAACCCCTACGACCGAAGCCGCTACCACCTCAAGGTAGTGCGTCTACCAATTCCGCCACCTGGGCATAAGACTCTAAAATACCGGCAACCTGTAAATGCTTATTTCTTCTGTTCGCTTGCAGGCGCTTGTTCCGGAGCAGGCAAGGCTTCAGGTGCTGCAGGGGTAACAGGCGCTGCCTCGGGGGCAACAGAAATTTCTGGCACAGGAGCAGAAACAGGTGGCAAATTAGCTACTGGCGTTGCACTTTCTGGCACAACAGGCACGCTACTCATCACACCGATATTAGCACTGGCGGCTTCAGGCTTATTAATATTGACTGATTTCCATGCCATAAATAAACTTAAACCGAAAAACGCAAAAGCCAACCATTTGGTTGATGTTGTCATAAAATTAGCAGAACCTCTGGAACCGAATACAGTACCGGATGCGCCAGCACCAAAGCCAGCGCCAGCTTGCGCGCCTGATCCTCGTTGCAACAAGACTAAAACCACCATGGCTACAGCAATAACTATATAAACAATCTGTAAAATCGTATCAATCATAAATTAAACCAATTTGCTAGCAGCCGCAGCTACAATAGCGCTAAATTCTTGGGCAAGGAGCGACGCTCCACCCACCAATCCCCCATCAACATCAGGCTGCATAAACAGCTCGCTGGCGCTGGAAGCCTTCACACTGCCACCGTATAGGATGGGCAATGAGCTGGCTATTTTAGCATCAAACGCAGCAACTTCGCTACGTATAAATGCATGCACTTCTTGGGCCTGTTCAGGCGTTGCGGTTTTGCCAGTGCCAATCGCCCAGACTGGCTCATAAGCAATCACAGATTGGCTGAATGCCTGCGCGCCAACCAACTCGAAAATTGGTTTCAACTGCTTTTCAATGACCCACTCGGTATGACCAGATTCGCGCTGATGAAGCATTTCACCGACACAAAGAATAGGGATAAGCCCTGCTCGTTTACAAGCCAAAAATTTTTCAGCCACAAACTCGTTGGATTCTTCTTGGAATTGCCGACGCTCAGAATGCCCGACTAACGCGTATTGACAACCAATATCGCGAAGCATTTCGGCTGAAACATCGCCTGTATAAGCACCATGCGCGTGTATTCCAACATCTTGCGCGCCGAAAACAAAGCCTTGCTCGGAATATTGCTTAATCAAACCTTCTAAATAAGGCATTGGCGGAATAATCAAGGTTGTTACATTGGGTTTTAAAGACGGAATCAAGGTATCCAATAGGGCATTGGCAAATACCCGACTGCCATTCAATTTCCAATTACCCGCTACAATTTTAGTTCGCATTTTATCCCCCAATACGTCTGCGTGATGCACAATGATAGACGAATTTTACCCTTAATTAAGAGCCACCACTATGAAAACCGATGGATATGCATTAATCACAGGCGCTTCCAGCGGTATTGGCGAAGCCATTGCCCGCGAATACGCCAGCCGTGGCAAGCCACTGATATTAACCGCACGCCGCAAAGACCGCTTAGATACACTAGCTACCGAACTGGGCAAAAAAGTGCCGGTTGTGGTAATAGCCGCCGATTTAGCTGACCCGAAAGCGCCACAGGAAATGTTTGATGCCATCCAAGCGCAAGGATTGCATGTCGATACATTGGTCAACAATGCAGGCTATGGCGTGCCCGGCCGGTACCTGTCGGAAAGTTGGGCCAGCCACCGTGATTTCATCCAAGTATTGATAAGCTCCGTGGCCGAGCTGACCTATTTATTCTTGCCAGCGATGGAGGCCAAAGGCTATGGCCGGGTCTTGAACGTTGCTTCCTTAGCCGGACTAGCCCCCGCTTCCGCTGGCCACACCCTGTATGGCGCCACCAAGTCGTGGTTAATCCGCTTTTCGGAATGTTTGGCACTGGAAAGCAATCCGCGTGGTGTGCACGTAACCGCGCTCTGCCCAGGCTTCACTTACACCGAATTCCATGACGTCAACGGCATGCGCGAGAGCATCTCGAAACTGCCAAAATTCCTGTGGCTGTCTAGCGCGGAAGTGGCCAAGATTGGCGTGGATGCAGTGGAAGCCGGAAATCGGCGCGTCATCAGCGGCTTCGCCAACAACGTAATTGCATGGATGACCCGCTATCTGCCCGATTTCATCACCATGGCGCTTTTGGGTGGCAAGGCCAAACAGTTCAGGAATGCGGATTGATGGATTCAAGCCGCCAAAGACTTTATGCGTGGCCGGGTTTGTTTTTCAATTTGTTGTAGATCGTAATTGGCTTGCATGGCAAGCCAGAAACGAGCGGTACTAACTCCCGACTTTTCTAAGCGATAAGCCAATTCTGGGCTGATAGCCGCTCGGCCATTGACCACACGCGATAATGCTACACGTGATACAGACAATCGCTCAGCTGCTTCGCCAATGCCAATACCAAGTGCAGCGATGACATCTTCACGAATAATTTCGCCGGGATGCGGGATATTTTTCATCATAAACACCTCAGTGGTAATCTAAATAATCAACAAGCTCTATATTTGAGCCTACAAAACGAAATATAATTCGCCAATTACCATTCACCCAAACCGACCAAAACCCTTTCAATTCACCTTTTAGTTGGTGCAACTTCAATGAAGGAATATTTAATTCTTCTGCATTCACTGCAACATCTAACATGGCTAGTACGCGAGCAATCTTGGAGGCATGCTCAGGGTTGATGCCACGAGACGAGCCTGTTCGGTAGTAGCGCTCCAATCCTTTGTGGCGAAAACTAATTATCATGATTAAATGTATCGCATAGAGATACAATCGTCAAGCGCAATATATAAAAAAACAGTCTAGGCCAGTTTGCCGTTAAAACCGCCAGGCTTTCATTTAAACCAACTTAATTTCTCGTAATCGTTCCATTAAATAATCATTGGCGGTAATTGGTTCTAGGTAACGATCCGGATTCTCTGCACTAATGCACTGCGGCAACGTCTTAATCAAACTATCCGGATTTAGGTGCAGAAAAAATGGAATGGAATAACGTGGCTTACGCGCGCCCTCGCCTTTTGGATTAACCACGCGATGGGTAGTGGATGGATACACATGATTGCTCAGACGTTGCAGCATGTCGCCAATATTAACCACAATGGTGTCTTCATCGGAGGTGAACGGCACCCACTCATTTTTATTTGAAAGCACTTCTAATCCTGCGGCACTCGCACCCACCAATAAAGTGATGAGATTAATGTCTTCATGAGCCCCAGCACGAACGTTTGGAATTTCATCGGCGACAATTGGTGGGTAATGAATGGAGCGCAGAATCGAATTACCTTGATTGGTTCTTGCAACGAAAAAATTTTCCGACAAGCCCAAATGCAAAGCTAATGCTGAGAGTACTGTTGAGCCAAGTGTATCGAGTGCTGTAAATAAACCGTATAAATTTTCCTTAAAGCCTGGCACTTCGCTTGGCCATAAATTGGGCGTCATAATCTTGGCATATTTTGAATCAAGCGGAATTTCGCGACCAACATGCCAAAACTCTTTTAAATCCGGAAATTTTGAATCTTTTGCTGTTTCAATACCAAAAGCCGTATAGCCACGCGCGCCACCAGTGCCGGGTTGTTGATAATGCATTTTCACAGCATTAGGTAAAGCGAAAAAATCTTTTGAAGCCTGGTAGGCATTTTGTATTTGCGCATCACTGATACCATGACCACGAATACCGCAGAATCCCCATTCTCGGTAAGCTGCGCCCAAGTTGGCTACAAACGCATCACGGTCAGTTTCAAATCGACGAATGTCTAAGGTTGGTATCTGGCTCATCTGTTTACTCCAATATCATCTATGGCGTTTTTTACGCACATCGATTGTTTGTGTTTTGATTACACTCAAACCGCAGCTTTAACCACAGTCGACAGCGCGCTCAGCACCTGCTCCATCAACGCGGCATCATTGGCTTCCACGGTAACGCGAACCACCGGCTCGGTGCCGGACGCCCGCAACACCAAACGACCACGACCGTGCAGTTGCTGTTCAGCTTCAAGCTTCGCTGCTTGTACCGCTTCATTTTGCAAGGGTTTCACGCCTGGCGTTAAACGCACATTGACGGTTTTCTGCGGGAATGGGGTGTAATTTTTGAGTGCTGCCTGAAGGCTTAATTTTTGTGAAGTGAGCGCTTCAAGCACTTGCAGTGCCGCCACAATGGCATCACCGGTACTGGTTTTATCAAGCACTAACAAATGCCCAGATGCTTCACCGCCCAAAATACCACCTTGCTCGGTTAATGCCTGATGTACGTAACGATCACCAACGTTGGTTCGAATAAACGAGATGTCTTGTTGTTGACAATGCAACTCCATGGCGTAGTTGGTCATTAAAGTGCCAACCACAGGGCCTTTTAGACGGCCAGTTTGTTTCCAATAATTGGCTAATATAAAAATCAAGGCGTCGCCGTCGTGCAAGCCACCATCGGAATCAACAAACTGCACGCGATCACCATCACCATCAAAAGCTATGCCAAAATCAGCACCTGTTTTACCCACAAAATCTTGTAAGGCTTTCGGGTGAGTAGAACCAACTCCGTCATTAATATTTAAACCATTAGGTTGCACGCCGATACTAAATACCTCAGCGCCGAGTTCTGAAAATACTTCTGGCGCTAAAGCGTATGTTGCGCCATGGGCACAATCAAGAGCAATTTTATAGCCACGTAATGAAAACTCTTCAGGAACTGTGCTTTTGCAAAACTCGGCATAACGGCTGTGCGCATCATCAATACGTTTAACTTTGCCCAATGCTTCCGAATCAACTGCTTTTAAAGGCTCGCTAAGTTGTGCTTCAATGGCCAGTTCCACGGCATCACTTAATTTTTCCCCTTCAGCAGAAAAGAATTTAATGCCATTATCATAATGCGGGTTATGCGATGCTGAGAT
>JAGNUI010000065.1:3274-7263 GCA_017987065.1 Arenimonas sp. | reverse complement strand
CAAAACCATTGGGAATTTGCCGAACGAACCCATGCTGGTTCTGCGGTGATTATAATTGCCAAAACGCCACAAAATAACTTGTTGTTTGTTGAGCAATTCCGCATTCCACTGGGAGCCAACACCATCGAAATGCCTGCAGGCTTGGTGGGCGATACCGATGCCAACGACACCTTCGAATTAGCTGCCAAACGTGAGCTATTAGAAGAAACCGGCTGGCAGGCTGAATCGGTTGAAGTGCTGATGGTTGGCCCGACCTCTTCAGGCTTAAGCAACGAGCTGATTGCCTTTGTGCGCGCCAGTAACTTAACCCGTATTAATACCGGCGGTGGCGATGAAACCGAAAACATCACCGTACATGAAATACCAGTAGCTGAGGCCGCCAAATGGCTGGTCCAGAAAATGGCCGAAGGCTACGCTATGGATCCTAAACTGTGGGCTGGCTTGTGGTTTTTGGATCACAATCCAGATGGATCTAAGGTCTAACGAAACGAATCCGTGGCCTCAATCAACGCAGAACTATTTCCTGCCTCAAGCGCCGAGTGCCCAGAACTCGGTGTAATCACCAACTTCGCTTCTGGCCAAGCTTGATGCAAATCCCAGGCATTTTGCACGGGGCACACCACATCGTATCGACCATGCACAATCACGCCGGGGATGTGGCGGATTTTGTGTACATCACGAAGCAATTGATCATCCACTTCAAAAAAACCTTTATTCATAAAGTAATGATTTTCAATGCAGGCGAAGCTGAGTGCGAATTGCGGTTCTTCATGGCTATCTAAATAATTTGGATCTTGTAATAGATAGCTTGTTGCGCCTTCCCAAACCGCCCATGCTTGTGCCGCCGCTAAGCGCGCCGCGTAATCGTCAGATGTTAGCCGTTTGTGATACGCCAACATCATGTCGCCACGTTCGGCTTCTGGAATATGTGAAAGATATGGCTGCCAAGCTTCTGGAAATAAACGATGGGCGCCAGATTGATAAAACCACTCGAGTTCCCAACGTCGCAGCATAAAAATGCCTCGCAAGATCAATTCAGTGACTTGCTCAGGATGCTTTTGCGCATAAGCTAATGCCAGTGTTGAACCCCAACTGCCACCAAATACTTGCCATGCATCAATACCAAAATATTCACGTAATTTTTCAATATCAGCAACCAAATCCCAGGTTGTGTTATTTATTAATTCTGTGTGTGGAGTCGATCGGCCAGAACCGCGTTGATCGAATAATATAATCCGATAACGGCTGGAATCGTGAAACTGGCGCATTTTTGGATTACAACCAGCACCAGGTCCGCCATGCAAGATAACCACAGGCTTACCCTTTGGATTACCACATTCTTCAAAATAAATGCTATGAAGTTCATCTACGGCTAAAAAACCGGAATTATAGGGCTCAATAAAAGGATAAAGTGTTCGCATAACTGCCTTCATTCTTGATTTCTAACATCTTACCTCAAGAACTACTTGCACTTATGAAAAGTTTAGGTATGCTCAATGTATGTATTTGCCCACGCCAACTCTGGCTTTAGTGGGCGCTGGGAATATCAGCCCCCCGGCAGGTCAACTACCCCCTAAAGATATCAAAATTCCGCGCGTGCTTTCTCTTGATGCACACGGCCACATCCTTAACTGGATGCATTGGCAAGATGCGGTGTGCCTTTATGTTCGTGATGCAGTGTCTTGGACACTGGGCGACCCTTGCATGACGGTGCACGGTGGTCGTAACCGAATGACCGGTGAACAGAGCATTGTTGAGCTTCACCCTATTGTTGCGGCACGTGGGCATGCCAATTTTCGCTCGCGATTACCCTCTCCGGCACTCACCAACATTGCTTTATTCGCCCGAGATAAACAGCTTTGCTTGTATTGTGGCAAGGAATATTCCCGACATGTGCTTACTCGTGACCACGTTAAACCTTTATGTTTAGGTGGTAAGGATCATTGGGAAAACGTAGTAAGTTCTTGTTTTAAATGCAATTCAAAGAAAGGCGGTCGTACCCCACAACAAGCCAATATGCCTTTGCTTGCCATACCATACCGGCCTAGCTGGGTCGAACATTTATTGCTTTCTAATCGCAACATTCTTGCCGACCAAATGGCTTTCCTAAAACAGCATTTACCGAAGCATCCGCGTGGCGAGCAGTTCAACTTCCAATAGTCGCTAAACGAAAATTACGACAAAACTTGCTGTAAATAGCCAAGTACAAGACAATAACAGTCTATCCAAGAGTTTTGAATGATGGACCGCGAACGCTACCCTTTGCTTTCGAGCAGCCCTACTCCTGATTTATTACGCCAAATTCCTGAAGCCGACCTGCCAAAAGTCGCTGATGAATTACGCGCTTATTTGATTGAGACTGTCAGTCAGGTTGGTGGACATTTCGGTGCAGGCTTAGGCGTTGTGGAACTCACTGTGGCTTTGCATTATCTGTTTGAAAGCCCTGAAGATCGCATTGTCTGGGATGTTGGACACCAAAGCTACCCACATAAGATTCTGACTGGCAGGGCTGAAAGTATACAGACCGTCAAAAAGAAACACGGCTTAGCGCCGTTTCCTCGACGTGAAGAAAGCCCTTACGACACCTTCGGCGTTGGCCATTCGTCCACATCCATTTCGGCTGCATTGGGAATGGCCGTTGCGAACCAGCGGCAAGGCGATAATCGGCATGTGGTGGCTGTGATTGGCGATGGCGCGATGACTGCCGGCATGGCCTTTGAAGCCTTAAATCATGCGGGCGGCATGGAGCCCGAACCCAATTTTCTGGTGATTTTGAACGACAATCAAATGTCGATTTCAGAAAATGTTGGCGGTTTAACCAAAATGCTTGGCAAGATGATGGCTAGCACCACTTTGAATAAAGTTCGAGAAGGCGGCAAGAAGATCCTTGGCGATAAAAACAAACCCGCGGCGAAATTTGTCAGGCGTTGGGAAGAGCATTGGAAAGGCATGTTTGTGCCCTCCACGTTATTCGAAGAAATGGGCTTCCATTACAACGGCCCAATTGATGGCCATGATTTACCGGCCTTATTAAGCGCGCTAAAAACTGCAAAAACACTGAAAGGCCCGCAATTTTTGCACGTGTTAACCACCAAAGGCAAAGGCTATAACCTAGCAGAAGGCGATCAAATTGAGTATCACGCGGTGTCGCCGTTTGATCCCAACATTGGTATTGTGAAAAAAGCGCCTGGCAAACCAAGCTATACCCAAGTATTTGGCGATTGGCTTTGCGATATGGCGAAAACCGATGCCAAACTGATGGGCATTACCCCCGCCATGCGCGAAGGTTCTGGCTTGGTGCGCTTTTCACAAGAATTCCCTTTGCAGTATTTCGATACCGCGATTGCCGAGCAACATGCCGTAACCTTTGCTGCTGGTTTGGCCTGCGAAGGCGCCAAACCGGTGGTGGCGATTTATTCCAGTTTTCTGCAACGCGCCTATGATCAACTGATCCATGATGTTGCCCTGCAAAATCTCGATGTGTTATTTGCCATCGATCGCGCTGGCTTGGTTGGCCCAGACGGTGCCACACACGCTGGTAGTTTTGATTTGAGCTTTCTGCGTTGCATTCCCAATATGCTGATTATGGCGCCGTCAAATGAGCGCGAGTGTCGTTTAATGCTCAGCACCGGCTATCAACATATTGGCCCGGCCGCGGTGCGTTATCCGCGCGGCAGTGGCACCGGCATTGCAGCCGGTGAAGATTTAGCAACAATTGAGATTGGTAAAGCCCGCGTGGTACGTGAAGGCACGCAATTGGCAATTCTGTCTTTTGGTAGCACATTGGCTGCAGCCCAATCGGTTGCCGAACAACTTGATGCCAGCTTAATCGATATGCGTTTTATCAAGCCACTTGATGAAGCATTGATTAGGCAACTGGCTCAAACTCATGAACGCTTTGTCACCGTGGAAGATAACGCCATTATGGGCGGCGCCGGAAGCGCGGTTAGCGAATTTTTAAATCAGCAACATATTCGCATGGATTTATT
>JAGNUI010000065.1:0-3174 GCA_017987065.1 Arenimonas sp. | reverse complement strand
GAACAAATTGCGAACAGCTTCGCCCTGATTCCAGCCATGTTCAATCATCAACCACGCATTCGGATTTAAATGATTTTTCGCGCCGGCAATGATGATACGAATAGCATCTAATCCATCTGCTCCGGAAACTAATGCACTAGAAGGCTCATAACGCAAATCGCCTTGTGACAAATGTTCATCGTTTAATTCGATATATGGCGGGTTGCTGGCTATCACATCAAATCGGCGCATTGCTAAAGCGTCAAACCAATCACTTTGTATACATTCAATATTGCGAATTTTTAATTCGGCCGCATTACTTTTTGCCACTGCCAAAGCTGCTTCTGAATAATCCACTGCCAGAACATGCGCTTTTGGTCGTTCATGTGCAATAGCCAAAGCTATAGCGCCAGTGCCTGTACCTAAATCCAATACATTGGTATCCGAATTTAGATCAATGCGTTCAATAGCTAATTCAACCAATAATTCAGTTTCCGGTCTAGGAATTAAAGTATCGGGTGTAACTTGCAAATCAAATGACCAAAATCCGCGACGCCCAGTTATATAAGCCACTGGCTCGCCATTCATGCGGCGAGTTATCAATGCTTGAAATTCAACACCCTGTTCAGGGGTGAGTTGATAATCGGAAAAAGCGTACAACCATGAACGCGGCTTACTTAAATAATGCGACATTAAAAATTCAACATCGACACGCGGCAAGCTTGAATTGGCTTCAGTAGTGGCTTGTTTCATCAGGCTGGCGATATCGGTCATGGCTCATCATAACCGATTAGATTCAAACGCTTGGTATTGTGCATGTTTTTGCCTAGCGGATTCTTGATACACCCTAGCAATTAACTTTATACTTACCATAGATATTTTCTATAGGTATTAATCCCCATGAACCTACGAGATCTACGCTATTTCATCGCATTAGCTGATTTGCGTCATTTTGGACGAGCAGCCAGCGCTTGCTTTGTTAGCCAACCCACGCTTTCAACGCAACTCAAAAAATTAGAAGAAGAGCTCGGCGTGGTTTTATTTGAACGTGCCCCGCGCAATATTTTGCTAACTCCCGCCGGAGAATTAATATTACGTCACGCGCGCGAAGCATTGAACCAAGTGAAACAAATGCAGGAAATTGCTAAACATGCGAAAGATCCGGAATCTGCATCCATACGGCTCGGTATTTTTCCAACCCTGGGCCCTTATTTACTACCGCATGTTATTCCAAATATACGCAAACGATTCCCGAATCTTGAATTACTTCTGGTTGAGGAAAAAACTGAAATTCTGATGCATCAGTTACGCAGCGGTGAGATTGATGCTGCTATTTTGGCTGAGCCCATCATTGAAGATCAATTTGATCATCTGGCATTATTTAACGAGCCTTTTGTATTGGCATTGCCAGAAAATCATCCACTCAGCAAACAACGCACGCTCGGGCTAAATGAGTTGCGGCAGCAACACCTACTGCTATTAGAAGATGGCCATTGTTTGCGCGAGCAAGCCTTGGACGTTTGCGCCTTATCTGGTGCTAGCGAAAAAGAAGGTTTTCGCGCCACCAGTCTTGAAACACTCAGACAAATGGTGGCTGCGGGTGTTGGCATTACCTTATTACCGATGCTTGCTGTGCAAGCGCCGGTGCCCAAATCGCCATTTATTCGCCTTTTAGCGTTTAAAAACCCTGCACCAACGCGAAAAATTAGCCTTTTTTGGCGGAAAAGCACGGTGCGGAGCGCATTCATAAAGGAGCTTGGGCAACAATTCTGCCATTTGCCAAAATCCTTATTTGAAATGAAAGCAACGCCATCAAAGTAAGCATTTTTAATGCATGCCGTAGACTTGCAGGTTCTTGCTAAGGCGTTACCCGCTTGAACAGGGTAAAATAGGCGCTCACGAACAAATTAAGCGCTTTATGAGCATTGAAACTTCCCCTACACTCCCCGAAAAAAATGATTTTATTCGTCAAATCATCCGCGAAGATTTGGCCTCGGGTAAACATACAAAAATTCGCACGCGCTTCCCACCGGAACCGAATGGCTACCTACACATTGGACATGCCAAAAGCATTTGCTTGAATTTTGGTATTGGCCAAGAATTTGGCGGCACAGTGAATCTGCGTTTTGATGATACTAATCCATCGAAAGAGGATATGGAATTCGTTGAATCCATACAAGAAGATGTGCGTTGGCTAGGTTTTGAGTGGAATGAATTACGTCATGCTTCGGATTATTTCGAGGCGTTTTATCAAAGCGCCCTAAAACTCATTGACGATGGCAAAGCTTTCGTTTGCGATTTAAGCGCTGATGAAGTGCGCGAATACCGTGGCACACTAACCCAAGCCGGGCGCAACTCACCCTTTCGCGATCGTAGCGTTGCCGAAAACCGCGATTTATTTACCCGCATGCGCGCCGGCGAATTTGACGATGGCGCCCGCACCTTGCGCGCCAAAATTGATATGTCCAGTGGCAACATCAATATGCGTGATCCGGCTTTATACCGTATTCGTAAAATATCACACCAAAACACTGGCAACGCGTGGCCCATTTACCCAATGTACGATTATGCACATTGTATTTCAGATGCGCTGGAAGGCATTACCCATTCGCTATGCACCTTGGAATTTGAAGACCATCGGCCACTGTATGATTGGTGCGTCGATAACATTGATTTACCTGCGCATCCAGCTATTTGGCAATGTTTGGTTGATGCCGGATTTAATAACCCGGTTGGCAAGCCAAGACAGATTGAATTTTCTCGTTTAAATATCAACTACACGGTGATGAGTAAACGCAAATTGTTGACTCTGGTCCAAGAAAATTTGGTCAATGGTTGGGACGACCCTCGCATGCCGACACTGTGCGGATTACGCCGCCGTGGTTACCCTGCTGCCAGCTTGCGTCTATTCTCCGACCGCATCGGAATTAGTAAACAAAATTCGTTGATTGATTTTTCGATATTGGAAAACTGTGTTCGCGAAATACTGGATGAAACGGCAGAGCGCCGCATGGCGGTGATTAAACCTATCAAGCTTGTTATCACGAATCTTGAGGATAATCATCTTGAAATGTTGCCGATGTCTAATCACCCAAAGCGTGAAGAGTTTGGCAAACGCGAAGTGCCATTTTCTAATGAACTATGGATTGATGCCGATGATTTTATGGCCGTGCCCACGCCTGGCTACCATCGCCT
>JAGNUI010000064.1 GCA_017987065.1 Arenimonas sp. | reverse complement strand
GGCAAGGAAAATGGCTTGTCCGGCACAGCGGTTGCACGGGGCAAATTGCAAAACAATGCCTTGCAAGATATACAGGTCATTTATCGTCAAACACCGAAAGTAAAAGGCAGCGGTCACTTCGGTTCACGTTTGGTGTTTTTAGCCGATCAAACGCTATTGGTTACACTCGGCGAACGTCAAAAATTTACGCCTGCACAAGACATCAGTCAAAGCCTCGGCAAAGTCATTCGCATTCATAGTGACGGAAAAATACCGGTCAATAATCCGAAATGGAAAAATGCCAAGGCATTGCCTGAGATATACAGTTTAGGGCACCGTAATCCGCAAGGCGCTGCCATCAATCCACTTACCGGCGAGCTCTGGATCAGTGAACATGGCCCGCAAGGAGGTGACGAAATCAACCGTGTATTGGCAGGCAAAAACTACGGATGGCCAGTGGTTAGTTATGGTTGTAATTATGGGCAGCCAGAAAGCGACGAATGTCGTTTAGGTGGCGGCAAACATACTCCAAAATATATTGAACCACTCAGCTATTGGGTGCCACGTTCAATTGCACCATCGGGCATGATTTTTTACACCGGTAAAGTGTTTACAAAATGGTCCGGTAATATTTTTGTTGGTGCATTGGCTGGCACAGCAGTGTGGCGTATGCAGTTTTCTGGCATCAAAGAAGTAGGGCGCGAGAAATTGCTGGCTGAAATGCAAGAGCGCATTCGTGATGTTGAGCAAGGGCCAGATGGTATGATTTATTTATTGACTGACAGTGGAAAATTACTACGCGTTAGTCCATTTTAGATTTGATGAGTAGCGGCTAAGGTATTTACAATTCATTGACAGACAATAGTGTGAGGAGTAAGTTGGATTTATTAGGGTGTCAATTATTTGAGGTTTAATAACACAGCAACTGAGAACTTTAATGCTTCCAGAAAACTTATATCAATCTTTACCGTATATATACCTTATTGCAGGTTTGGTGTTGTTCTATATCTTACCTACGCCATATAATTACTTTTCAGGAAGCATACTGGTTATTGCGGCTGTGATTATTATCAAAATGCGGCGTGAAAATGCGGCTAAAAAAAATGCCAAGATTGTGCGCAGAAAATCAACCCGCTAAACCAAAAAAAGCCCGCATTTTTGCGGGCTTTTTCAATTTAGTACAAATGATTACTTAGCAGTAATTGGATCAAGCTTGATGATTCTCAGGCTGGTGTAATCCACAACTACGGTTTTACCTACTTTCAAATGCTTTAAAATTTTAGGGTCTTTTGGACTAACAATCAAAGAACGGCCGTTAGGGCCTTCAAGCGTAACCGTATCAGCTTGCTTGTCTATTGCAGAAACAGTTACCACCATATGAATTTTTGTATTCAAAGATGCCGCTGGATCGTTGATGTTGTTGTTAGTGCCTGCAGCCATCTCAACAACAAATGGATCAGCTAATTCGGCTTCAGTAGGTTTGCGTAATTCAGCCGTAATATTGATGGCCTGAGTAGAGGTTACTTCTTGACCAATGGTGAGGTTAGATAAATAAACATTTTCAGGGTCGATGGTCAGTGTAATTTGATCGCCATCAGGGCCTTTTAAGGTGACTGATTTTGCTTCTTTATTAATAGCAACAATGGTTGAAGTTTCAGTTACTGAAGTTTTGAATTCAGCAGTTTTCATCTTCGCTACAACTGCAGATATTGGTGCCACAATTAATGCGGCGGCTAATAAGGTGATTACTTTCAATTTCATTTGGAACTCCTTAAGTTATTTGTAATGCTACTTTGAAGATATTCAAAAAAAAGTTAACTATTTAAAACACGAAATAAATTTAACTACATGATTATTTTCCATAGCATTATCTAATGCCATATTACTTTGGTCAAATTTTATAATTTGTTGAATAGCAGTTAATCAATGGAATGTTTTTTAATAGTGCTTTTAGTGCAAATTTAGTTAATATGTCGTTAATTTTTGTGTTTTATAAGCTGGTTATTTAATTCTGGCTTCCAACAATAAAGCAAGATGCAGCCCATGATTATAAATAGTAAGCCTGGTAAGCTTGCTTCCAATCCAAATTGCCCGCCAGTCCACCATGAGTTGTTACTGGCAATATTAGCAACCCATAAACTATCTTGTTGATTACCACTTACGCCAAAGCCAAGTAAGGTGCCTTGAGTAAAGTTCAACATTAAATGTAAGCCGATTGGCATAGCTAAGCTTTGTGTTCGAATATAGGCCAAGCCGAATAAGATAGACGCTAGGAATATATTGATGCTAGCCAAAATCTTAACGGTGCCAGTCATACCTGGATTATCCCAATGATTTAGTGTGAAGTATGCGGCCATCAATATTTGTGCAGGCCATTGGCCAAGACCTGAAATTAAGCGTTGAAAGAAGAACCCACGAAATACTAGCTCTTCGGCAATTGCAACTGCAGCAAATAAAGAAAGTCCTGGCAATAGGCTTGAATAATTTAGCGCGCCATGCCAAATAACATGTCCGCTCACTAGTAATACGATAGCGGGCAATAGCATCAGAATAGTGCCTAATAGGCAACCAAAAATAAAATATTTTGGCCAGGTATTCAATGCGCCAAAAAGGCTTGAAAGTTTTTCACGACGCAAGACTTGGCAAATCAATGAAGCTAAAATGACCAGTCCCGCTTGTGCCCAAATGGATAATTCAAGCGCATTTCTGTCAGCAACTATTTTGCTTGGGATAATAAGTGATGCCATAGTGATGAAGAAAATGGCAATCCACCAGCCATTACGCAAACCATCATCTGAATTGAGGAAAATCGATCTAATTTTCATCAGTAAGTACACAAATTCAAATAAGTTGCGTAATTCTAAATGCTCAGCGAATTATGCGCTATCTGCCAAAAGTCATGAGTATTTTTGGTAGAGCTTGTTTTTTAGATTATATGAACTCAGTGCTTTAGTCAGATTTAACGTGCTGCTGTGCGGCTAGCATCTCGCCCATTTTCTGATGAATGAGTTGAATCGCTTTCAGTGGACGAATCATCACTTTGAACTCAACGATCTTACCTTCATCATTCCATTTCAGCATGTCCACACCGTTCACTGAGATACCATCAATATCAACAGTAAATTCCAAAATTGCATCGTATGAGCTGGTTGTTTCCCGAAGGTATTGAAAGGTATCGTTGAAGAACACATAAAAAGCCGCCGATAGATACTGCATGGTAACCGCCTTGCCAACCTGCGGTTTGTGCACTACTGGCGAGTGGAATACTACGTCATCAGCAAGCAATGCATCCAAGGCTTTCAGGTTTCGGGTGCGAACAATATCGTGCCATTTTTCGAGCGTTGCGATAGTCATATTTAATATGTCCGCGCCACTGAATAATCCGCTAAATCCAGTAGGGCTTGTTTCCATTCGCTATCAGGCACATCGTTTAAAGCTTGTTTAGCCAATTGCGCATGCTGTTGTGCTTGTTCAAGGCTGTATTGCAGGCTGCCAGCATGTTTGATTGCGTTGAGCACTTCAGGCATGGCGCTGGCATCGCCTTGTTCTATAATTTCACGCAAGCGAATTTGTACTGGTTCATTAGCTAAACTGAGCGCATGGATTAAGGGCAGGGTGGCTTTGCCTTCTTGCAAATCATCACCTAAATTTTTACCGAGGGCGTCGCTATCGCCGCTGTAATCCAAAACATCATCAGCGATTTGAAAAGCTAAACCCAGATGCATACCAAAGGCATTCATCTGTGCTTGCATGGTTTCGGATGCCTTGGCGATATGCGCAGCAAGGCCAGTGGCAGCGCTAAACAACACGGCAGTTTTGCGTTCAATCACATGCCGATAAGTGGCTTCATCAATGTTGGGATTATGCACATGCAGTAGTTGCAAGACTTCACCTTCAGCAATTTGATTGGTGGTATCGGCAAGGCGCTTTTGAATGGACATCGAATCCAGTTCAATCATTAATTGGAAAGCACGCGAATACAGAAAATCGCCAACCAGCACGCTCGGTGCATTGCCCCACAAAGCATTTGCTGTTTTGCGGCCGCGCCGCAGGTCAGATTCATCAACCACATCGTCATGCAATAAAGTGGCGGTATGAATAAATTCAATAATGGCGGCCAACGCCGTGTGTTGCGCGCCCTCATAGCCCATGGCTTTAGCAGCAAGCACGGTGAGAAGGGGGCGAAGCCGTTTGCCACCGGCTGCGATGATATGTTCTGAAATTTGGTTTATCAGCAAGACTTCTGAGCTTAATCGCGCACGAATCAAGGTATCGACCTGCTGCATTTCATGGCGCGCTAAGGTCTGGATGGATTCAATACTCATAAAATCAAATGCTTATCAAAAGGATGCTGTTTAATTATAAATCTTCTGACCCATAAACGAGCACTTTTCTGACAAAACAAGAAAGAAATTGGGATATTGCTCAGACCTCGTTATAATTAATCTAAATAGACACTCACTCAAATAAGGAACGGGCATGGCTCGTGGCATTAATAAAGTAATTCTGGTCGGAACCGTCGGTAAAGACCCTGAAGTCCGCTATTTTCAATCCGGTGATGCTTATTGCACCTTATCGGTTGCCACTAGCGAATCGTGGAAAGACAAGCAAGGCGAGAAACAGGAAAAAACCGAATGGCATCGGGTTAAATTCACCCGCAAGCTCGCTGAAATCGTTGGTGAATATGTCAAGAAAGGCCAGCAGATTTATATTGAAGGCAAACTTGAAACCTCGAAGTACACCGACAAACAGGGCATTGAACGTTACAGCACCGATATTGTGGCCAATGAAATGCAAATGCTGGGCAGTAAATCCACTGGCGGCGAACGCTCTGGTGGTTATGAACGCGATAGCGGATCGAGCGATTCTTTCAGTACCCCGAAACCAGCGGCGCGCCCTTCAGCTCCGAAACCGGCAGAAAGCTTTGTCGAGAACAATCCTTTCGATGATGATGTACCGTTTTAATTGAACTTCATAGAAACGGTCCGAAAGGGCCGTTTCTTTTAACGCATCATTTTCCGAATTAGCGGTGTCAGCGCAAAGTACACAACGCCCGAACCCACACCAATCCATAACATTATTTCAAACATACTGTTGTATTTGGCAGCAGCAGCGACCATATCAATGGCACCACCTTCGGGAATATTAATCGAGGCCAATTTGCCAAATCCAGCAGCCAATACTTCCGAATAGGCTGTAGCGAGCCAGAAAGCTCCCATCATGAGACCAACAACACGTGCAACAGATAACTGGCTTACTGCGGCAAGGCCAATTGGAGAGAGACACATTTCTGCAACCTCCAAAATGAAATAAGCAAGCACCAGCCACCACACGCTAGCCATTACGCCGGTAGCAGCAATGTCAGCAGCCATCATCATCGGAATAAAAGACAAGCCAGCAAGCACCAGACCAATTGCCATTTTGGCCGGCTTGCTCGGATTAAGTCCGCGTTTTTCAAGCCATGGCCATAGCCATGCGAACAACGGCGATAGTAACACTATGAAAAATGCACCAAGAAAGGTAAGTGAGCCGGCAGTTTGCGGCACCATCACCACGTCATGAATGATGGCAATGGTTAAGCCAATGACCAATAATCCGACCATTAATTTAGCGATGCCCACATTGCCACGATCGCTAGCCGAAAGCGCAGCAACCATTAATATAGGACTCAGACCAAGTGAAAAAATAGCCCACGGTATTATTTGTCCACTCGAGCTTGCCATGCCAAATAAATCTTTGGTCATAAGTCTGTCTGTGAATGTAACCCATGAGCCATAAGTTTGTTCGTATAAAGTAAAGAAAATTAACACACCAAAAATTAGCAAAACCAGTGAAATCATTTGGCCGCGTTCAATGGCGGTGCATTTCTTCCAGACAAACCAAATAAACCACGAGGCTAGCGCCATCGCAATAATATGCATAGCTCCGTGCACTGTCCAGGTATGTTGAATCAATTGCCAAACAACCAATGCGCCGGCAAAACTGCCTAAATAAATTATCCACTCGAGCGATAAAGGGCCCACTTTTTTACGAAGCTTGGCTGGATCGTTTGGCTCGGCTTGACCTAATAAATATTTTTGGCCCCAAAGAAATAATATTAAACCCGCAACCATGCCAATACCAGCTGCGCCAAAGCCATATCTCCATCCATAAGTTTCACCTAGAAAGGCGCAAACAATACTGGCGAATAACGCACCGACATTAATGCCAGCATAAAAAATAGTGAATCCGGAATCTAAGCGTGGATCGTTCGGTGGGTAAAGCCGACCCACGATGGTGGATATATTCGGCTTCAAAAAACCAACGCCCATAATAATCAGCGCCAGCGATAAATAGAATACTTGCAGTGCGGTTTCATCGCGGACCACCACGCCGTTTACCAAGCGTGCTTGCTCGCCTTCAAAAGTCATGCCCATATGGCCGAGTACTAACAACACACCGCCGAGCACTACCGCTTTGCGCATACCTAAATAACGATCGGCTAATAATCCACCAATCACCGGCACTGCATATACTAAGCCACCGTAAGCGCCGAGCAGGTCGTAGCCGGCGTCATCGCCGAACAAGTGATATTTAAGAATATAAAGCAACAACAGTGCTTTCATGCCATAAAACGAGAAACGCTCCCACATTTCCGTGAAGAAACAAACATACAGCCCCTTCGGGTGGCCAAGAAAATCATTAGAAATAAGTGGCGTAGTTGTCATGTTGAGCTCTGTTTGGCAATATTTGCAGTATAGCCGTATTTAACAGTGCTTTGCTTTGGCTATAGGCTTGAATCGGTTACTATAGTGTTATTAGACTTTTTGGACTCAACGATGAATGCTATTTCCGTTGCTGTATTAAGTGTCGCTCTCTCTACATCGGCTCTAGCGAACGAAAAAGCGCCGTTTAATGTGCGTGATTTGGTTGCCATGGAACGTGTTTCCTCGCCAACGCTTTCGCCTGATGGACGATTGGTGGTGTTTGCAGTACGGCAAGCCGATGTTGCCGCGAATAAAAGTAAAACCGGTTTGTGGATTGAAAATCTGATGGCGCGCGATGCCATGCCGCCCACACGATTTACCGATGAAAGTTTGAATGTAAACAGCCCTAGTTTTTCACCGGATGGTAAAACGGTCTATTTCCTATCAGCTAAATCCGGTTCCATGCAGTTGTGGGCGCAGGCGCTAGATGCGAAAACAGCCATGCAAATATCCAATTTTGATTTGGATGTTGGTTCCTATAAAATTTCACCTGATGGCAAATCAATCGCATTAAGTTTTGAAGTGTTTAATGACTGCGTAGATTTAGCTTGTACAAAAAAGCGATTAGATACTCAAGCTGCCAACAAAGC
>JAGNUI010000063.1 GCA_017987065.1 Arenimonas sp. | reverse complement strand
TTTTGAATCGCTGCCACAAAAGCCGATACGGCTTCCTCGGGTGTTGCATAGGCCGCTTGCTGCCCATCCTCTTTTTTTCCGGAACAGGCGTTGAGCACTAAAGCCAAGCCAGCGATTGCGAAAGCCCTGATCCAAGGTGTTAACGTCATATATTGCTTTTTCATACGAAGAATCTCCAAGTGAGGACTTAATTTTTCTTACCGCGATTACCGCCGCCACCGCCACCCGATCTGCTCTGCTGGCCGCGTTGGCTTGAAGCTTTAGCATTACCGCCACCTCCTCTTGAACCTGAGGTCGCTGAGTTATGATGATTTCCGCCACCGCCAGATTTATGTTGAGAGCTTTGGCGATTTTGTTGTTGTGGCTGACGCGCTGCATTTTGGCCAGCTGACTTTTGACTATACCCGCGGTCGCCTTGTTGCGAATGTTTTTGCTGTTGCGGCTTCTGATTATCGCGACCACCTGCATTTGGCTTCTGATTATCGCGACTACCTGCATTTGGCTTCTGATTATCGCGGCTACCAGCATTCGGTTTCTGATTATCGCGGCTGCCTGCATTTGGCTTCTGCATATCACGGCTGCCTGCATTCGGCTTCTGATTATCGCGGCTACCTGCATTCGGTTTCTGAGCGTCACGGTTGCCTGTATTGGCATTTTGCATATCTCGCGTATTTTTATTTCCAGCATTTTTGGCACCTGCATAGCCACCCTGCTCTTTCGGCATCTGCTTGCCACCGGCATAGCCACCTTGCTTTGCTTTAGCTTGATCACGACCCTTATTGGCCATATCAGCTGAAGGCTTTCCTTTTGAAGCGCCTTTGGCGCCGGCATAACCACTTTGTCCTTTCCAATCGGCTTTACCACCATCAGCACCAGGACGATTAGCTTTGTTACCAGTTTGACGCTGGTTAATTTTCGACATATCCCGGTTCGGGTTGTTTTTGCTTATTGGGCTGCCACCATAACGATTACCACCAGTATTGATATTGATATCGCCGGTATTGATGTTGCCATTGTTTTGAAACCCGTTGTTATTGTTCTGCCAACCATTGTTATTCCAACCACTGTTATAACCTGGCGGACGGTTGTAGGCATTACCCGGATAATAACCATTGCCATAGACTGGGCGATATGGATAGCGGTTATAACCATAATACCCACCACCATAGCCATAACGTGGGTAATAGTTATCGTAGTCGTCGTCATCGAAGATTTCATTGACCAACATGCCGGCACCAAATGCTAACAAAGCAGTGGTTACCATGGCACCGTCACTATGCCCTTCTTCAACTACTGTGGTGGTCGTTGCAACTGGTGCTGGCGCGTAAACAGTCTGCGGATCATACTGAGGTACATAAATCACTTCAGGATCGGTTGGTTTCAAATAAATAACTTGCTCACTGGCTCCGTTGTCTCCTTCAGAGGTTTCCATAGCAACGGTCATTTGTGGCGAGGTCTTGAGATTGCCAACCTCCACAGCTTGGCCACGAAGACGTTGCACGGCAGCCAAAACCGCTTCTGGCTCAGTAGCAAAAGCTTGGCCGAGCTCGGTGGTCCAGCCCATTTCTTGGCACATCATATCTAGCGTGGCTGGAAACTGCAGCAAAGCAACTGTTGGTGGCGTAAAGCCAACTTTAGTGGCGGCTTGCTCTAAAGCGCCACCTTTTAAAGTTTCATTTTGCAACAACCAGTTACCCGCATCCAACACCTCTTGCGGATTAGCGGCTGCCACCAACACTTGGGTCAGAATCGGATCAGGGTACAACGCGATTGGCGCCAACAATTCTTCTAATGCTTCTGCCGTCCAACTGGTTGGAATCGAACTGGCCGCTGGAATTGCAGGAGCCTGTGCAGCAACTGGTGCGCTGTCAACTGAAGTAGTGCTTGCTGCTGGTGCAGTGCTTGCTGCTGGCGTAGCGGGCGCCTCATCTTTTTTTCCGCAGCCTGCCAACACAACCACCAAGCCCAATGCGATGGCCGTATGAAGTGAATGAGAACGTTGTTGATTAATACTAGCTTTCATCGTTTAAACCCTCTGTTGAGGTGAATGGAATTAAAAATGTAGACTGTTTGAAAACAAACTATATAGAACGAATGAATGACTTTAAAACTTATGCGCTAAAGAAATACATTAACAAATGCAGTTGCCTGTTAATTACACACATAATAATGTCGCTTAAAATACTGAAAGTCAAACAACATGGCGGGTAAATGATAAAAACAATCACATTGACGTTATATGACAATTTAATGACACTTTGAGTCTATTTGACGCGGTCTTACTAAACGTATTAACATTTAAAAAACAACAATCAACATAAATAAATTTGTCGCAAAATTAATTCAACTTTAGGGTCATACTCATGATTAATAAAACTAGCAAACCGCAAAAGTTATTCATAACCACATTAATATTTGCCTCGACATTATTTAGTATTTCATCTTCAGTTTACGCGCAGTCGGTTGATCAAGATGCGCTAGCTGTACTCAAAAATTCAACCAATTTTCTTGCCGCGCAACAACAATTTTCTGTCAATAGTGAAAGCGTGCTTGAAGTAGTGCTGGCAAACGGCCAAAAAATTCAATTTGACAATGCCGCCTCTATGTCCTTAAAACGTCCGAACAAATTGAAAGCCCAGCGTGCTGGCGAATTGGTTGATCAACAGATGTTTTACGATGGCAAAACATTCACGCTGTTTAACCCAGGCGCTGGCCTGTATGCAACGGAAGCAATGCCTGCCAATCTCGATGCCATGCTCGATAAAGCACGTGATGATTTCGACATCATTGCCCCAGCCAGTGATTTAATTTATAGCAATGCTTTCGAACGACTAACAAAAACGGCGACATCTGGATACATTGTTGGCAACACCATGATTGATGGAAAACCTAGCACACACTTAGCATTCCGCACACCGGGCACCGATTGGCAGATATGGATTGCCGACGGCGCTAAACCGTTACCTCTAAAATTCGTGGTTACATCAGTAGACGTTGAAGGTTCGCCGCAATTTGAGGTTCGCCTATCCAATTGGAATCTTGCGCCAAATTTAGCTGACTCTGTGTTTGAATTCAAAGCCCCTGCCGGCTCACAAGAAATCGACTTCATCGTGCCGGCCTCGGCACCATCCAACTAATTTCGGAGTATCTATCATGAAACCTATTCAAAAAATCGCTTTATCAGGCTTGAGCTTCGCACTTTTAATGTGTGCCGACTTCAATCCACAATCCGCCCAAATTATCGGTTTCCTGCCTGAAGCCTCGGCAATCATTGGCCGCCCTGCTACACCCATGTCCTATGCTGGTGTTGCTCGACGTGGCGTTGGTGTTGGCGTCGGAGCGCCAGTTGCCACGGCCGCTGTTATCACCACTGCAACAGTTGCTACCGTTAATGCGAATGAGGCAGCACAAGCCAATGCAGCAGCTCAAGCCAATGCTAACGCGGCGGCACAAGCAAATGCAGCAGCAGCCAGTGTTCTGACAGTAGGATCGGTTGTTGCCGCCCTGCCAGCTGGCTGCACAACAACAAAAACCGTGAATGGATCTAGCTATTATTATTGCGGTGGCGTGTACTATAAAGCCGGCTATCAAAGTAGTACTTTGGTTTATGTTGTTTCAGCGCCTTAAGTACACCTAATTTTTTATGTCTTAATAGACACACAAGGCGTTCAAGTGAGCGCCTTGTAATTTTAAAAAGGAATTACTCATGAACCGAATTCTTTATCGAAGTGCGCTTGCTGCCAGTTTAGCGCTCTTATTGCCTGCATGTAATAAGCCAGCAGAGGAAGCACCCGTTGCAAAAGCTGAAACTGCAGAAACCATGCCTGTGGAAGCCGCCACAGCACCGGCTTTCCCGGAACGGCCATTTTTCGGCGACACCCATCTGCACACATCCTATTCGATGGATGCCGGCGCATTCGGTGCGCGTCTTGGCCCAGCCGATGCCTACCGTTTCGCCAAAGGCCAAGAAGTCAATTCTAACTCAGGTCAGAAAGCTAAACTAAATCGCGCGCTCGATTTTCTGGTGGTTGCCGACCATTCCGATGGCATGGGCCTTTTCCCCTTGTTGCTGAGCGGAAGCCCTGAGGTAATGGGAGACCCGCAAGGCAAGAAATGGCACGATATGATTAATGGCGGTCAAGGCGGAGCAGCGGCTTTGGATATTATCGGCAACTTCAGCAAAGGCACCATTTCCAAAGCATTCATGACCTCACCGGGCACACCAGCCTACATATCTGCATGGAATGACACCATCAAAGCGGCTGAAGATGCCAACGAGCCGGGCAAATTCACCGCCTTCATTGGTTACGAATGGACGTCCAATACCGCTGGCAGTAATCTTCACCGAAACGTTATCTACCGCGACAACGGTGATAAAGCATCGCAAACCGAACCATACACAACAATGAAGCCGTTAGGCAGCGACAACCCAGTCGATCTTTGGAAATGGATGGACGCTTACGAAGCCAAAACCGGCGGCAAAGTGCTGGCTATTGCGCACAATGGCAATTTGTCGAATGGTGTGATGTTTCCAACAGTTGAAGCGTTTGGCAAGAAGCTGGATGCTGAGTATGTGGCGACGCGTGCCAAATGGGAGCGACTGTACGAAACCACACAAACCAAAGGCACCGGCGAGTCCCACCCTTATCTTTCGCCGAACGATGAGTTCGCCAACTTCGAAATCTGGGACAAAGGCAATCTCGATGCCAGTGTCCCGAAAACCAAGGATATGCTGCAATACGAATACACCCGTTCCGCGCTAAAAAATGGCCTTGCGCTCGAAAAGCAGCTCGGCGTCAATCCCTATAAGTTCGGCTTGGTCGGTAGTAGTGATGCACATACCGGCATGGCAGCTATGGAAGAAGATAACTTCTGGGGCAAGACCGCGCCACAGGAACCGAGTCCTGAGCGCCTGACCAACGCATTCGTCAACAATCCCAAATCCGGCATCAAAATCATGGACTGGGAAGTTGGTGCCTCCGGCTATGCCGCCGTCTGGGCTACGGAAAATACCAGGGCGGCCATTTGGGATGCCATGCAGCGCAAGGAAACCTACGCCACCACCGGGCCGCGCATGACCGTGCGCCTGTTCGGCGGATTTGATTTCGAGGCTGCCGATGCCAATGCGACCACGCTTGCCAAAACCGGCTATGCCAAAGGCGTGCCGATGGGTGGCGATTTGAAAGCTGCGCCGGCCGGTAAAGCACCTAGCTTCCTAGTGGCCGCAATGAAGGACGCCACTGGCGCCAACCTCGACCGCTATCAAATCGTCAAAGGCTGGATGGACAAAGACGGCAAGCTGCACGAGAAAGTGTTTGATGTTGCCTGGTCCGCCGGACGTAGTGCCGATCCGAAAACCGGCAAAGTCACGGCGGTCGGAGATACCGTCAACATTGCCAATGCGAGCTATACC
Organism: Arenimonas sp.; assembly: GCA_017987065.1. GTDB lineage: Bacteria > Pseudomonadota > Gammaproteobacteria > Xanthomonadales > Xanthomonadaceae > Arenimonas. The sequence continues at coordinate 1,957 of JAGNUI010000063.1, read as the reverse complement.
AATACCATCGGTGCCAGTGAACTTGTGGCGGTTTGGAAGGATCCGGAGTTTGATGCAACAGTTTCCGCGTTCTATTATGGTCGCGTATTGGAAATCCCAACCCCGCGCTGGACCGCATACGATGTGAAGCGCTTCAAGAACAAGCCACTGGAAGGCACGCGGATGACGCTGCAAGAACGTGCCTACACCTCACCGATTTGGTACAACCCTAAATAAGCGAGCAATTTTTTGAGTCCATTACCCCCTTGCCCCCAATGCGCCTCCGAATTCACTTACGAAGACGGAGGTAATTTTGTTTGCCCTGAATGCGGGCACGAATGGAATAAACAAAGTATCGAAGATGAAGTCGATGAAGTGAAAGTGGTCAAAGATTCGGTTGGCAATATTCTGCATGACGGCGACATGATCACCGTTATCAAAGACCTTAAAGTAAAGGGATCTTCGTCAGTCGTTAAAGTGGGCACCAAAGTGAAGATTATTCGCTTGGTCGATGGCGATCACGATATTGATTGCAAAATAGATGGCATTGGCGCCATGCAATTGAAGTCGGAGTTTGTTAAGAAAGCTTGATGATTGCCATTTAGGACCTCAAGTTGTTACTTTCACCATTGCAACGAAGTGAGCCTGTATGAGTCAGTCATTCTTAATTCCATTACTTTGCGTTGCATTGGCGGGTTGCGCAACAAACACACCCAGCAATCAAGCTGTTGTCACAGGCGAATCGAGCTATCTTGAACGAATCGCGGTGCCACCCGGTACTCGTTTCGAAGCTGTTCTAGAAGATGTATCGCTGGCCGACGCTGCAGCCGTTCGTATCGGCCAGAGCGTCATTGAAAATGCTGGCCAACCACCCTATCGTTTCAGCATCGCGTACGATCCGTCACAAATCATCGCCAATCATAGCTACGCCGTGCGCACCAGTTTGCGCATTGACGACCGTCTGTTATTCATCAGCACAACGAATACGCCGGTCATCACCCGCGATAATCCAGTCGATGTTCGGATTGTGATGCAAAAGATCTCAATCCCAAACATGCCATAATCAATGGAATCAAGCCAACCGCAGTGTGTTTTTACAACTATGACCCGCCTTTTACTCATCGCACTAATCGCCCTAACTGGTTGCACGGGAAAGCCTGACAACATTAAACCAGTCGAAAATTTTCAATCGGAAAAATACCTCGGCAAGTGGTATGAAATTGCGCGTATTGATCATCGCTTCGAAAAAGGCTTAAGCAAAGTTACGGCTGAATACAGTCTTGGAAATGACGGTGGTATAAAAGTGGTCAATCGCGGATATTTAGCGAAAGATAATAAATGGAGTGAATCGGTTGGCAAAGCCTATTTTGTTGGCGATGAAAAACAAGCCTTTCTGAAGGTTTCATTCTTCGGGCCATTTTATGGCTCCTATATCGTATTCGAGCTTGAACAGGAAAACTATCAGTACGCGTTAATCAGCGGTCCGGACAAATCGTATTTTTGGCTGTTATCGCGAACGCCAACTATAGATGCCGCACTTCAAAAAAGACTGATTGATAAAGCAGTAAAACTTGGCTTTGAGCGCAAGCAAATCATTCTGGTAGAACAATAAACATGCGTGGCTTAATCAAGTGATTTATCCGCTAATCATTACAGCACTTTCGCCTTTGCTATTACTGCAAGGCTTGCATGTCCGAAAAGTAACGCCGCGATTGCCAGAACCTCATGGCGAACGATCAGGTGAATCAGGTGCTGGTCCGGCACTTCGCTTGCTGATACTAGGCGATTCAGCGGCGGCTGGCGTTGGGGTTGCCCATCAAAGCGAAGCACTTTCTGGACAGCTCTCAAATGAACTGGCATGTAACTTCAAATTATCCTGGCAACTATCTGCGAAAAATGGTTTTAAGAGTCAGAATATTGTCGAACTACTTGAAAAAAAACCTCTCAAAGTTTTTGATGCCGTGCTCATATCTATTGG